>NZ_JBHSPA010000013.1:124778-174141 GCF_042656245.1 Nonomuraea insulae | reverse complement strand
CGCGCCCGCCGTGCTCCGCCGTGGTCACGGCACCCTCCACGGCGTCGCGACCAACCGGCGTGGCGGCACCCTCACCGACCCCGCGGTCCCCGTCGTACGGCTGGAGCGCGAGAACGGCGAGCCCGTCGCCACCGTGTTCTCCTACGCCTGCCACCCGGTGACGCTCGGCCCCGACAACCTGGAGCTCACCGCGGACTGGCCGGGCTACGCGCGCCGGCACCTGGAGTCCGCGATCGGCGGCGTGGCCATGTTCCTGCAGGGCTGCTGCGGCCAGCTCAACACCGGGCACACCGCGGTCGACAGCCTGCGCGGCACCGAGCCCCGCCCCGGCAGGACCTTCGAGGCCGCCGGGCGCATCGGAACCCAGGTCGGCCGGGCCGCGCTCGCCGCGGCCACGGACCCGGCCACCGGACCTGTGTCGGTGGCCGCCACACGCGTCGAGCTGCCGCTCGGCGACCCCCTCACCCCCGACGAGCTGCGCGCCCTGGCGGACGAAGCCGGCGGGATGTGGGTGGGGTGGGCTCTGGCCCAGCTCGCCGACACCGGCCCGGCCACGATCGAGGTCCAGGTCGCCGTGCATCGGTGGGGCGGCGTGCCGCTGGTCTTCCTGCCCTGCGAGCCCTTCGCCGAGTTCGCCGTGGAGCTGCGCGCCGCACTCGGCGATCCCGGACTGCTCGTCGCCGGCTACACCGGCGGGGTGCCCGGCTACCTGCCCTATCCGGAGACGCACTACGACGCGGGCGGGTACGAGATCCACGAGGCCCACCGGGCCTACGGGCTGCGTGCCGCGTTCACGCCCGACGCCGCCCGCCTGGTCATGGCCGCCGCCAAGTCGCTCGCGGGGGCGACGTGATCGGCGCCCCCGTCCACCACGGCTGACCCCGCCACTCCCGGTTCCCCGACCTCTATCTCCACCCGCTCCCCACCCCCGACCTGGGAGACCTCATGGGCTTTCTCGACTGGCTAGTGATCTGCGCCTATTTCCTCGTCATGATCGCCATCGGCATCTGGGCGAAATCCCGCATCCGAGACGCCAGGGACTTCTTCACCGCCGGCGGCAAGATGCCCTGGTGGCTGTCCGGTATCTCCCACCACATGTCGGGCTACAGCTCAGCGGTCTTCGTCGGCTACGCGGCCATCGCCTACACCGCCGGTTTCACCCTGTACGTCTGGTGGGCGATCGGCATCACGTTCGCCATGCTGATCGGATCGTGGCTGTTCGCGCCGCGCTGGCCACGGCTGCGGCAGCGGCTCGGGATCATCTCACCGCTGGAATACCTGGCGACCCGCTACAACGTTCCTGCGCAGCAGGTGCTCGCGTGGAGCGGCACCGCGCTCAAGGTTTTCGACGTGGGCGCCAAGTGGGCGGCGACCGCGCTGCTGCTCCAGGTGTTCGCGGGCGTGCCGATCGCCTGGGGCGTCCTGCTCACCGGCGGCGTCACGCTGATCTACTCGACGATCGGCGGCCTGTGGGCCGACGCGCTCACCGACCTCGGCCAGTTCATCATCCAGCTCATCGCCGGAATCACCATGTTCGTCGCGGTCCTGGCCCAGCTCGGCGGCGTGTCCTCGATCTGGACCCTCTGGGACCGGCTCCCCGAAGGCCACGGCCAGCCCTTCAACGACAAGTACACCGTGGGCTTCATCATGGTGTACCTGCTGATCAACACGCTCTCCTACAACGGCGGCACCTGGAACCTCGCCCAGCGCTTCATCGCGGCCCCGACGGGCGACTCGGCCAGGCGCGCCGCCCTCTTCTCCGCGGCCCTGTACCTCTTCTGGCCCCTCGGCCTGTTCTTCCCGATGTGGGCCGCCCCCATCCTGCTGCCCAACCTCGCCGAACCCGACCAGTCGTACGCCCTCCTGACCCAGCAGCTGCTCCCCGGCGGCCTCATCGGCCTCGTGCTCGCCGGCATGTTCGCCCACACGATGGCGATGACCTCCTCCGACGCCAACGCGATCTCCTCGGTCGTGATCAGGGACATCATCCCCGCGGTCTGGAAGCGCGCCCACCAGCTCTCCTCCAAGTCCGAACTGCTGGCCGGCCGCGTCTCCACGTTCCTGTTCATCGCGCTGTCGATGGGCATCGCGCTCAGCGTGGACAGCTTCGGCGGTGTGCTGGGCCTGCTGATCCTCTGGTTCGGTGCCCTGGTCGGCCCGATCGCCATCCCGATGTTGCTGGGCATGCTGCCGGCGTTCCGCCGCTGCGGCCCCGCGGCCGCGATCGGCTCCTGGGCGACCGGCCTCGTGGTCTTCGCCGTCGTGAAGTATGTCTTCCCCGGCCAGACCCAGACGGTGGAGGTGGCCACGCCGGTGCTGTCCTCCCTGGTGATGTTCGTCCTCATCGGCCTGATCGCCCCGGTCCGCAACCCGGAGGCCGACGCCCTGATCGACTCCCTGAACGCCGAACACCCCGAGGCCGCGGAGGCCCCTTCGTCCTGAGCCCTTGGTCGGGAATTTGCCTACATCGTCACGTTTGCGGATGGAGTCACAAAGGCGCCTCATCTTACGATCGCGGATATCGCAGTGCCTCAAATGACGGGCGACTCATGCGCGCTATCGAAGAGATGGTGGAAATCGCGGTCCCGGTGCATACCGCGTACAACCAGTGGACCCAGTTCAAGAGTTTTCCGCGGTTCATGACCACGGTGAAGCGGGTCGACCAGATCAGGCCCACGATCACCCGCTGGGTCATCGGCTTCGGCCCGATACGGCGTGAGTTCGAGGCGGAGATCGTGGAGCAGCGGCCGGACTCGCATGTGGTCTGGCGCAGCCTGGAGGGCCGTCCTCGCCATCGGGGCGAGGTGACGTTCCGGTCCACCGCGTCGGGCGGCAGCTCGGTCACCGTGCGGATGCAGACCGAGCCGCTCGGCGGTGTGCACGTCCTCATGAGCGGCACCGGAATCACGCGCCGTGTGGTCCGGCGTGAACTTCGGCGTTTCAGGGAGTTCATGGAAAGGCTCGGGGAGGAGTGCGGGGCCTGGCGCGGGACCATCCGCGATGGGCGCGTCCAGGCCGAAGCGGACCCGCCGAGGTGCCGGGTGCCCACCTGGCCCGTGGGCTGACCCGAAGATTCAGAACAGGACGACCTGATGCGTAGAACACCGGAGGACGAGCCGGAAGAGTCGCTGACCGTGACCCCGCCGAAGAAATGGGCGGCGGGGGTGCCCGCGGTGGTGCACGCGCTGGAGTACTCGATCGAGGAGACCTCACCGCGGCGAGCCGCGGTGACGCTCCTGACCATGAACCAGGTGGCGGGCATCGACTGTCCCGGCTGCGCCTGGGCCGATCCCTCCCCAGATCACAGGCACCGCAACGAGTACTGTGAGAACGGCGCCAAGCACATCAACGACGAGGCGACGACGCGGCGCGTCACCGCCGACTTCTTCCGCCGGCACCGGGTCTCCGAGCTGGGCCGGCGCTCCGACCTGTGGCTGAACCAGCAGGGGCGGCTCACCGAGCCGATGGTCAAACGGCCGGGCTCTGACCACTACGAGCCGATCAGATGGGACGACGCCTTCGGGCTGCTCTCCCAGGAGTTGACCGCACTCGACTCCCCCGATGAGGCGGTCTTCTACACCTCAGGCCGGGCGAGCAACGAGGCCGCCTTCGTCCTGCAGCTCTTCGCCAGGGCGTTCGGCACCAACAACCTGCCCGACTGCAGCAACATGTGCCACGAATCCAGCGGCTTCGCCTTGCACGAGACCCTGGGCACCGGCAAGGGAACGGTCAGTCTGCACGACCTTCACCACGCCGACCTGATCTTCCTGGTGGGCCAGAATCCCGGGACCAACCATCCGCGGCAACTTTCCGCGCTGGAGCAGGCCAAGCGGAACGGCGCCCGAATCGTCGCGGTCAACCCGCTTCCTGAGGCCGGGCTGCTGCGGTTCAAGAATCCGCAGCAGGTGAACGGGGTGCTCGGATCGGGCGTCAAGATCGCCGATCGTTTCCTGCACATCAGGTCCGGCGGCGACCTCGCGCTGTTCCACGGCCTCAACCGTCTCCTGCTGGAGGCGGAGGACGCCCGCCCCGGCCAGGTCCTGGACCACGACTTCATCCAGTCCCGCACCAGCGGCTTCGAGGACTTCTCCCAGCACGTCCGCGCCATCGCGTGGACGGATGTCCTCAGCGCCACCGGGCTGGCCCGCGAGGAGATCGAGCAGGTTCGCGACGAAGTCCTGCGCAGCCGGCGCGTCATCGTCTGCTGGGCGATGGGAGTGACGCAGCACAGGCATGGCGTCGCCACCATCCGGGAGATCGTGAACTTCCTGATGTTGCGCGGAAACCTCGGCAGGGCGGGAACCGGAGTCTGTCCGGTACGCGGGCACAGCAACGTGCAAGGCGATCGCACGATGGGCATCTGGGAGCAGATGCCGGACTCATTCCTGGACGCACTTCAGCAGGAGTTCGGTTTCGACCCGCCTCGTGCCCACGGCCTGGACTCGGTGAACTCGATCCGGGCGATGCGCGAGGGCCGCGTCACGTTCTTCCTCGCTCTGGCGGGCAACTTCGTCCGAGCCGCGCCGGACAGCGCCGTCACCGAGGAGGCCATGCGCCGGTGCCGCCTCACCGCCCACATCTCCACCAAGCTCAACCGGTCCCACACCGTCTGCGGCCGGACCGCACTCATCCTGCCGACCCTCGGCCGTACCGAACGCGACATCCAGGCCGACGGGGAGCAGTTCGTCACCGTGGAGAACTCGATGAGCGAGGTGCACACCTCCCGTGGGCACCTCAAGCCGGCCTCCAAGCACCTGCTCAGCGAGGTCGCCATCCTGTGCCGCCTCGCCCGCCGGACCCTCGACGGCACGGCGGACATCCCTTGGACGCAGTTCGAGGCCGACTACGGCACCATCCGTGACCGCGTCTCCCGCATCGTGCCAGGACTGCACGACTTCAACCGGCGGGTGGCCCGTCCCGGCGGCATCACCCTCCCGAACCCGGTCAACGAGGGAGTGTTCCCCACGCCGCAGGGCAAGGCGCTCTTCACCCGCAACACCGGGCAGATGCCGCGCGTTCCCGACGGTCACCTGCTGCTGCAGACGCTGCGCTCCCACGACCAGTGGAACACCATCCCCTACACGCTCAACGACCGGTACCGAGGTATCCACGGCAGCCGCCGGGTCGTCCTCGTCAACCCGGCCGACCTGAGAGAACTCGGGCTGTCCGAAGGCGAGCGCGTCGACCTCGTCAGCGTGTGGACCGACGCCGAGCGCCGTGCGAAAGACTTCGCCGTGGTCGCCTATCCCACCACCCGCGGCTCCGCCGTCGCCTACTACCCGGAGACCAACATCCTGGTGCCGCTGGACAGCGTCGCCGAGTTCAGCAACCAGCCGACGTCGAAGGGAATCGTCGTCCGGCTGGAACCCACCGGCCCGTCGGGCGGCCGGGCGGAGCGGTCCGCCGGCGACAGTGTGCTGCGCCGAGATTGACCGGCTGCTGACCTGGGTGGTCGTTAGCGGTTGCCGGAATGAGGCGATGCACCGACCATGAGCGACATTTCCCCGGGCATGGTGGGATGGTTTGAGATCGGCACATCTGACATCGAAACCCTCGCGCGATTCTACGGCGGGCTGTTCGGCTGGACGTTCGAGTCGCGTTCACCGGAGTACACCGAGATCGTCGCACGCGAGGGGACGCGTCCGATGGGCGGGATCTTCACCCCCGGCGACGAGCTGAGCCTGTCGATTCTCGCCCGCGATGTGCCCGGGGAACTGGGGAAGATCCAGCTGGCCGGCGCCACGGTGGTGACACCGTCGGCAGCAGCGGGCCCGCCAGAGGGTCAGGGCATCGTCTACGCGAGACTGCGCGATCCGCTGGGCAACCCGTTCACCCTCTACTCCGACGACCGGCAGCAGCCACTCGAGATCGTCGAGGGCGCGCTGGGCGGATTCGAGATCGGCACCACCGTGGTGGACACCACCAAGGAGTTCTACTTCGAGTGCTTCGGCTGGACCTTCGAGCTGGACCCAGGCGCGCCGGACTCGTACTACACGGTGTTCAGCCATGACCATCGGCGGATCGGCGGCATGGCCGACCATGGCCTGTACGGCAAGGACTACGCCATGCCACTGTTCCGCGTCGCGGATGAGCAGGACGCGGTGGAAAGAGCCAGAAGCCTGGGCGCCACCGTCGACTCCGGCCGGGACGACGCGCGCAAGCGGCTCAAGGACCCCCAGGGCAACCCCTTCGGCCTGTCGATCGGCTGACCCAGTGGGGGTTCGGAGATCCACGACGGATAGCCTGACGTTGTCCGTGCTCGAAGCCCGTGCTCGAAGGCCGGCGGGAGCCAGATGATCGCGACTCAGCCCGTTGTCAGGCCACCCGCGAGGGCGGCCGTGTTCCTCGTGGCCACCATGGCGCCCGGTGGCGAGGCGGCCGTCCGGGCGGCACTCCAGGACCTGCCGGGCCTGATCCGGTCGGTGGCCTTCCGCGCGCCCGACGACGACCTCACCTGCGTCGTCGGCTTCAGCTCCGCGGGCTGGGACCGCCTGTTCGACGACCCGAAGCCCAGCGAACTGCATCCCTTCCAGGCTTTGCGCGGCCCCCGCCACCAGGCGCCGGCCACTCCGGGCGATCTGCTCTTCCACCTGCGCGCCCGGCGCATGGACCTCTGCTTCGAGCTGGCCCGGCTGATCACTGAGCTGTGTCCCGCCGTGACGGTCGTCGACGAGGTGCACGGCTTCAAATACTTCGACGAGCGTGACCTGCTCGGCTTCGTCGACGGCAGCGAGAGCCCCGAGGGCCGGGCCGCCGCCGAGGCCGTGTTCATCGGCGAGGAGGATCCGCGCTTCCGCGGCGGCAGCTACGTGATCGTGCAGAAGTACCTGCACGACCTGGCGGCCTGGCAGTCGCTGACCGTCGAGGAGCAGGAACTCGTCATCGGGCGTACGAAGATGGCCAACGTCGAGCTCCCCGACGGCGTCAAGCCCGCCGACTCCCACGTCGCGCTCAACACCATCGTCGAGGACGGCGTCGAGCGGCAGATCGTACGCGACAACATGCCGTTCGGCAGCGTCGGCAGAGGCGAGTTCGGCACCTACTTCATCGGCTACGCCCGCACGCCCGCGGTGACCGAGCAGATGCTGCGCAACATGTTCATCGGCAACCCCCCAGGCAACACCGACCGCATCCTCGACTTCTCCACGGCCGTCACCGGCGGCTTGTTCTTCGTGCCGAGCGCCGACTTCCTCGATGACCTCGACGACCTCGACGCGACCGTCACCGGCGTGCCGGCCACCGACGCGACCGACCCCGGCGGCGCCGACGCCGGGTCGTTGCGCATCGGCAGTCTCAAGGGAGCCTGAACATGACCACACCCGTCAGCAACCTGCACCGCGAGCTCGCCCCGATCACGCCGGAAGCGTGGGCCGAGATCGAGGAGGAGGCCCGCCGCACTTTCCGACGCCACGTCGCGGGCCGGCGCGTCGTCGACGTACCGGACCCGGCGGGACCGCAGCTGGCCGCCGTCGGCACCGGGCATCTGTCCGACATCGAGCCGCCCGCGTCCGGCGTCGCCGCGCGGCTGCGCCAGGTGCAGCCGCTGGTCGAGTTGCGGGTGCCGTTCACCGTCAGCAGGGCGGCCGTGGACGACGTCGAACGCGGATCGAAGAACTCCGACTGGCAGCCGGTCAAGGACGCCGCGCGCGCCATGGCCTACGCGGAAGACCAGACCATCTTCGACGGATACGTCGCCGCGGGCATCGACGGGCTGCGCGCACGCAGCTCCAACCCGGTGCTCAGACTGCCGGCCGAACCCCGCGACTACCCGGACACGATCAGCAGGGCCCTGACGTCGCTGCGGCTGGCCGGTGTCGACGGGCCGTACGCACTCCTGCTCGGAGCCGAGGCCTACACCGCGGTCAGCGAGACCTCCGACCACGGCTACCCCATCGTCGCCCATCTGACCAGAATCCTGGACGGAGAGCCGATCTGGGCACCGGCCCTCAAGGGCGCGTTCGTGGTCTCCACCCGCGGCGGCGACTTCGAGCTCCGCCTCGGCCAGGATCTGGCCATCGGCTACACCAGCCACGACGCCACCACCATCGAGCTGTACTTCCACCAAACCCTGACCTTCCTCACCTACACCGACGAAGCCGTCGTCGCTCTCCAAGCCTGACGCCTGCCGGTCCTGAGGGACCCGGCGGTGTTCTCATGCCTCGCGAAGGGGCGGAAGCCGCCGTCGTTGTTCGCGCCGATCGTGGGCCGGCTGGACGCCGCTGCTTTCCGCTCGGACCCGCCATCCAACGGGCTGATCTGCGACAACGGGGCTACGATGTTGGTGCATGAGCATCTGGTTGCCGCTTGATGCCGTGCCGCGCCTCGCGCGCGCGGTGACGCTGGGGATCGTAGCCGGCGTGACCGTCGGATTGCTGACCGACGCCTCCATGGGCGCTCTCGCCGGTATCGCCGCGACGGAACTGCTCTTCGTTCTGGCAGGCTGGGCGGTGATGTGGCCGATGGACGCCACGGCCACGCACGACAACGTCCGGCGTGAGGACTTCCGGCCCGTCACCGAGGAACTCGTGGTCGTCGCGGCGTCTCTGTGCGGGCTGGTCGCCATCGTGCTGCTGCTCCTGCGCAGCGAGTCCGACACCGGCCACGTCGCGGCCGCGATCGCGCTCTGCGGCGTGTTCGTGGCCTGGGCCGCACTGCATCTGATGTACGCGACCCGCTACGCCCACGCCTACTACGCCGCCGCGGGCGGGATCGACTTCAATTCGGACCATCCGCCGGCGTACCGGGACTTCTTCTACTTCAGCTACAACCTCGGCATGACCTACCAGGTGTCCGACACCGACGTCTCAAGTTCGACGATCCGTGCGGTCGTGCTGCGGCACTCACTGTTGTCCTACGTCTTCGGCACCAGCATTCTCGCCACCGCCATCAACCTCGTCGCCGGAATGGTCACCGGACCCTAGGCGCGATTCGGCATCCCGAGGTGACATAGAGCGGATAATGGGAATAAATAGGTACGAAAGGGACGATGGTCGCCACAACGGTGGAGGGCAGGCCAATGGTTGACGTCGCTGTTCCGATCTGGGCCGCCCGGCTACGGGTGTTGCGCCGCGGGCGGCTGTGGAGCCAGAGAGAGCTGGCAGCCCGGCTGCTGGAGGTGACGGACGAGACCGAGCGGGATCGGCTGCCCGCACCGGAGTCGCTCGCCCGGACCATTCGGTTCTGGGAGTCCGGAGAGCAGCGGCCCGACGAGCGGCACGCGGAGCTGCTCTGCCGGGCTTTCGGCGTGGACGAGGCGGAGCTGTTCGTCGGCGAGGCCGCCGGGACAACGCTGTGGCACTACCTGACCGGCGTCCCCCTGTTGCCGGGCGCGTTCACGGCCGAGGAGGAGGAGCGCACCGGCCGGGCGATCGAGGCGCCTCAGCGGGCCGACGACGCGACGGTCGGCTACTTCCGGGCGATCACCGACGCGTACACGCGGGCCGGCCTCCGGCCTGCCGAGCAGATCGATGTCCTGCGGGCCGTCCATGCCGGGATCGAGGAATTCCACCGCGACGCCGGTTCGCCTGTCAGGCGGGACCTCCTCCTGCTCGCGGCGGAGAACGCGGAACAGATCAGCCGCATGCACCACGAGAACGGCGACCCTGACGGGGCGCTGGCCTGGTCGGACGAGGCCATTCGCGAGGCACATGAAGCGGCGGACGCACTCCTGGAGGCCTACACACTCGCCCAGCGGAGCGGTCTGTCCGACGCGGAGGACGACCCCGGCCACCTCGTTGACCTGGCCGTCGCCGCCCGGGAGCACGGCCACCTCCCGCCACGGATGGACGCGCTGTCACGGCATCACGAAGCGCAGGGACACGCCCTCGCCGGAGACCTCGACATGTGCCTTCGCCGGCTGGAGGAGTCCGCCCAGTCACTCGCGGAGCCGGAGGACGACACGCCCTACCACTTCGACTGCTCACCTGAGGCGCACAACACCCTGTGTGCCGGGTGCCTCGTCGAACTCGGCCGCGCCGGGGGCGCGATCGAACTCCTGGAACAGGCACCCGCCAAGATCTTGCCGACGTACGCCGCCGCCTACGCGCTGGCCCGCAAGGCCCATGCCTACGCCGACGCCCACGAACGCGAGCAGTCGGTCGAGACGGCCCGCCAGGCCTTCGCCCTGGCCCGGCGAACGGGAGCCCTGCGCGCCATGCGAGAGCTGGTCAGGGTCCAGATCCCGCCTCAGCGGGCGAAGCACCGGCGCATCCTCCTGTGAGCCGCCCATCTCCCTGACGCACCGAACGGGCGTTCGGGCCGCAGTGCTGGTCAACCCCGCAACCGCCCGTGCCACGGCCAGCGGCCGTCCAGCTCCACCTGGAGCGAGACGCTGAGGAAGGTACGGACGAGCACGACGGCGGCCAGGACGCCCACGGTCTGAAAGGTGGGGGAGATCGCCACCGTTTTGATGATGTCACCGGCGACGAGCAGCTCCAAGCCGAGCAGGGTGGTCCGCCCCACCGCCTGGCGGTAGGCGGGGTAGGCGATGCCCGCTTGCCGCCGTATCGCGCGGCCGCAGAAGGCAACACTCGCGATGATCGTCCCCGCGACGATGACCAGCACGCCGAACAGGTCGAGCAGCGTACCGGCCGCCTCAATGAGCTGCTTGACCATCACAGGAGCGGCCCGCCGAGCTCGGCGGCCGACAGGGAGCGCGCCTCGATACGATCAATCATGGCTCACCTCCTAGACAACTCGACATTGTCAGACGGCAGGTAAAGAGCGGCCGATCGTTCGTACCGAAACGGATGCTGGACGCGGTCCGCGTAGGTCCGTTACCGTACGTTTTCGGTATAGCGATCTTCGTGTCCGAAAGTCCTCGGTAACGGACGAGATCGAATCTGGGAGCTGGCCGACATCGAGTTTTTCCACCGCCGGCTGCGGCTCGGCAGGGAGCCCGCGTGAGTGCCGCCCGGTTGATCTTCGCAGCGCAGGCCTTACGCGGTCTGGCGTACGGCCTGGCCGCCGTCCAGCTCGCCACGCTGCTGCGGGCCGAGGGGCTGCGGGCCGCCGGGGTCGGTCTCGTGCTGGCCGCCGTGATGGCCGGGGGAGCGCTGGCCAGCATCGCTCTGGCCCGCTGGGGCGACCGGTTCGGCCGTCGCCGCTCCTACGCCGTGCTGTACCTGGCCCTGGCCCTGTGCGGGTCGCTGATCGCGGTCGGAGCTCCGGTGTGGCTGCTGAGCCTGGCCGCCCTGTCCGGCGCGCTGTCGGTCGAGGTGGTCGAGTCCGGGCCGTTCACCACCGTGGAGCAGGTCATGCTGGACGGCAGTGGCGTGGCCGTGCGCGGCTTCGGCCTCTACAACGCCGTCGCTGCCACCGCCGGGGCCGCCGGCGCGCTGCTGGGCGCGTTCCCGCCCTCGCGGTCGCTGCTCGGCGGGGTGTTGCTGGCCGTGGGCGTGGCCGGTGCGCTGCTGGTCCTGCGGCTGCCCGCCTCGCTCGAGGTGACCTCGGTTCAGGTCTCCGCGCCGCTCCGGCCCCGCCCGGTCGTGGTCCGGCTGGCGGCGCTGTTCGCCGTGGACAGCCTGGCCGGGGGATTCGTCGTGCAGGCCTATCTGGCCTACTGGCTGGGCGTCCACTACCAGGCTGACACGGCGAGCATCGGGCTGCTGTTCGCGGGCTGTGCCGTCCTGCAGACCGCCTCCTTCCTGCTCGCGCCGGTCATCGCGGCCAGGATCGGGCTGCTGAACACGATGGTCTTCACCCACCTGCCGAGTAACCTGCTGCTCATCGGCGTCGCCTTCGCCCCGGGGTTCCCGGTGGCGGCGGGGCTGCTGCTGGCCCGCGCCTGCCTGTCCTCGATGGACGTGCCCACCCGCCAGGCCTACGTCATGGCCATGGTCCCGCCCACCGAGCGCACCACCACGGCCGCCGTCACCAACACCGCCCGCTACCTGACCCGCCCGGTCGGTCCCGCGCTGGCCGGGCTGCTGCAGCCCCTCGGCCTGGCCTGGCCGTTCCTCATCGCCGGGACCGCCAAGACCCTCTACGACCTGACCCTGTGGCGGATCTTCCGCCGCGTCGAACTCCCCGCCGAAGGCCCATCCAGGTGACCGGGCCCGAACGGATCGCCTGTGGCCTCACCGTCCATGCCGGATGCGTCAGGTGGTCACGCCGGCGCTGATCAGCCAGATGTGTTCGCAGGTCGAAGATGCCTTCTGCAGCTTCTCGCTGGACTCCTGCGAGGCATGGTAGAAGGTCCGCTCGATCATCCAGCACAGCGCGCGTGCCATCGCTGCCGCCTGTTCTGGTTCGGCGCCGGCCTGAACGCCCGCTCGTTCCAGAACAGCGGTGATGGCCGTGATGAACAAGTCAGCTGTACGGCGCCACAGCGCGCCGATCTCCGGCACGGTCAACGACAGGTCGATCGCCATGCGCATGACCAGGCCGTGCTCGTTCCACAGCTCGACCGTCCGCCGCATGGCTGCTGCGATGGCCTGGCGCGGCTCGTCGGTCTCCGCGGTGGCCCGGGACCGCTCCCACAGGTGCTCAACGGTCCGGGCCACGAGCGCCGTGACCACTTCTTGCTTGGAGCCGAAGTAGAAGTACAGGGCCCCGCGTGTGATGCCGGCGCCCTGGGCGATGTCGCCGACGGTCATGGCTTCGTAGCCCTTCTGCGCCAGCAGGGCTTCGCAGGTGTCCAGAATGGCCCGCTCCCGGACATCGCCCTTGCGTTCGGTGGTGCGTCGGCTCCGCGCGGGGTGGTGGCCGGGCATCAGAGCTGAGCGCCCTCGGCGAAGTCGGTCGTACGGGAGAGCGTCTCCCATGCGCGGATGTCCTCGTCCACGGCCACGCGCGCGGCGGTGACCAGTCGCAGCGCGTCCGAACCCAGGACGAGATGGGCCGGCGGCTGGTCGACCGACGCGATGTGCACGACGGCCTCCCCGGCCTTGGCCGGATTGCCCAGCTGGTTCCCGCTCGCCTTACGCCGCGCCTCACGGATGGGGGTGAACAGCTCGTCGTAGTCGTCGATGGACTGCGCCGCGCGGGTCATGGACCGTCCGGCCCAGTCGGTGCGGAAGGAGCCGGGCTCGATCGCCGTCACGTGGATCCCGAACTGCGCGACCTCCTTGCCCAGTGCCTCGAGGATGCCTTCAAGGGCGAACTTGCTGCCGCAGTAGGCGGACATGCCGGGCACGGCCATGAGCCCGCCCATGGAGGTGACGGCCATCAGGTGACCGCGCCGGCGCCGGCGCATGTGGGGGAGTGCTGCCTGCAGGGTGGCCACCGCCCCGAAGACGTTGACCTCGAACTGCCGCCGCACCTCGGCCAGCGGGGTTTCCTCGAAGGTGCCCTCCAGGCCGTAACCGGCGTTGGCGACGACGACATCCAAGGGGCCGACGCTCTGCTCCACCTCCGCGACCGCACCCGAGACGGCGTCGCCGTCGGTCACATCCAGGATGCGGCCGTGAGCGTACCCGGGTTTGAGCCCTTCGAAGGCCCGCAGGTCCTCCTCGGAGCGGACCGTTCCAACGACGGTGTGCCCCGCGGCCAGGGCGGCTTGGGCGAAGGCACGCCCAAGGCCCGTGCTGACACCGGTGATGAGCCACTTCTGCTTCCGCATTGCTCCTCCAGAACAGGACTCGAAAGGAGCTGGATCGCCCCCTCGCCTCAAAGTCTACATGACGTCGATTTTTATCGTCATGCTGTAGATTCCGGCGACGTCGTGGCGGTTCCCGCGCGGAAGGCGATGGCCGCCGCCTCCGTGCGGGTCGCCGCGCCCAGTTTGGTCAGGATGTGGGAGACGTGCACGCCCGCCGTACTCGGCGAGATGTGCAGCCGGGCGGCGATCTGCCGGTTGCTCAGGCCCTCGGCGATCAACCTGAGCACGTCACGCTCACGCTCCGTGAGCCCGTCCTGGGCCGGCCGGGGCCGCCCGAGCAGGGCGATCTCCCGGGCCAGCGGCGCGGCGCCCAGCTCTCTGGCCAGCCGCGCGGCCTCCCTGAGACGGGCCGTTCCGCCGGGCCGCTCGCCCGCGGCCAGCGCGGCTCGCGCGCCGTGGAACAGGCTCAGCGCCAGCTCGTACGGCTGCCGCAGTTCCCGCCAGGCGGCCACCGCCTGGTCCCAGCCGTCGTCCTCGATCAGCGCGTGCAGCATGATCTGCCAGGCCCGGTCGAGCCGCCCGTCCACGCCGAGCGCCGCATCGGCCGCGGCGAGTTCGGCCTGCCGTGCCGCGACCTGATCGCCTGGCGCGCCGTGCGCGAGCCGGGCCCGCTGCGCCAATGCGCCGGCGACCAGGACCGGCCGGGCGTCGCTGCTGTAGATCCGGGTGAGCGCCGGATCGGCCAGCGCCCGGTCCAGGAGCAGGTCGGCCCGCTCCAGGTCGCCCTGGGCGACGGCGAGCAGGCAGAGCAGCTGGTAACGGGGGAACAGGCTTCCGCTGCCGGCGTGCTCCACGGCCGCCGCCGCGTCGGCCGCCGCGGCCAGATCCCCGCGCAGCAGCGACAGGTGGCCGGCGAGGGCGCGCAGGGCCTGCCGCGGCAGCGGTGGCGGGTCCTCCTGGAGGCTCTCCTCCAGAACGGCGGCGGCCTCGTCCCACCGCCCGGCCAGGATCAGGCTGTGTCCGGCGTAGCGGGCGAGCTCCGTGCCACGGCTGCGGCCCAGCCCGTACCGGCGGGCGTGGCGGATGCCGTCGCCGGCCGCCTCGATGGCGCGGTGCTGGTCGCCGGCTCTGGTGTGGAGCGTGGCCTCGTACATCGGGACGGTCATGAGCAGGTCGTGGCTGTCGAGCCGCTCGGCGAGCGTGCGGGCCTCCGCCAGCATCCCGATGTCGCGCTTCATGGACCCGACGCCCAGCAGTCCGCGGATCGTGACCGTGGCATCGCCGGTGCGCCGGCCGATGCCGAGTGCCTCCTCGAACAGCTCGCGGGCCCTGTCCACCTCCGGCAGGAGGCCCATGGCCAGCACCCCGAGCAGCCGCCCCCGCTGGACGCTGCCGGGGGCGGCGGGCAGCAGTTCCAGGGCTCGTTCCCAGTCGGAGACGCCGGTCGCGTTCAGCCGGTGCCGCAGCCTGCCCCGGTGCTCCAGCAGCTGGGCGGCCCGCTCGGGCTCGCGCCGCTCGTCCACGGCGGCCAGCCCGGCGGTGGCGTAGTCGACGCCGCGAGCGTAGTCGCCGCTGAGCATGCAGGCCTCGGCGGCGCCGGTCAGGACGTCGATCCTGTCGGCGCCCAGCCGTGCCTCCGGGTCCCAGAGTTCGAGGACCTGGTCGAGCATGCGGACCTGCTCCTCGTAGGCGTAGGACCCGCGCGCCTGGCCCGCGGCCAGGTAGGCGGCGGACCTGGCCGGCCCGCGGTCCCCGGCGGCGTAGGCGAACGCGGCCAGCTCCGCGTGGGCGCCGGAATCGCGCAGGGCCTCGGCGTAGCACGCGTGCAGGCGCGCACGCTCGCCGGGCAGCAGGTCCTCATACACCGCGTGCCGGATCAGGGCGTGGCGGAAGTCGTAGCCGTCGCCTGCCGTGAGGAGCAGGCTGCGGCCGACGAGCTCGCGCAGCAGGGCATCCAGCTCGGCCCCGTCCTGCCCGGCCACCTCCGCCAGCAGCCGGTGGCCGACCCTGCCGCCTGCCACCGAAGCGATGCGCAGCAGGGCGCGAGCCGGGCCCGGCAGCGACCGCGGGCCGTACAGCAGCAGGTCGCGCAGGCTGTCCGGAGTCCGCTCACCGGCGCGGGCGAGCGCCTCGACGAACAGCGGGTTGCCGTCGCTGCGTTCGTGGATGCGGCGTACGGCCGCCGAGTCCGGCTCGGCGCCGAGGATCGCGGCCAGCTGCCGGCCCACACCCTGCCGATCCAGGCGGTCCAGGCGCAGCGAGGTCGTGCGCTGGTGGCGGGCGAGCTCGGACAGCAGCGGCCCGTCGCTCGTTTCCTGCGGCCGGTAGGTGATCACCAGGAGCACGCCGGCCTGGGTCAGGTTCCTGGCCAGGAAGCCGAGCAACTCGCGGGTGGCGGCGTCGGACCAGTGCAGGTCCTCGATCGAGACGACGACCGGCTGGTCCGCGGCCACCCGCTCGACCAGCGTCAGGACCTCCTCATACAGCCGGTGCTTGCCGCCCTCCGCGTCACCCGCCTCGCCGAGCTCCGGGAACCAGCGGGCCAGCTGGCGATAGGGCCCCGGCAGCACCCCTTCGATCCTGATCAGCCTGCGCAGCACCGTCACGAGCGGCGCGTACGGCAGGCCGTCGCTGCCCAGCTCCGCGCAGGCGCCCCCGACCACCCGCACCCCCGGACCCAGGGATCGCGCGAACTCCGCGAGCAGCCGCGACTTGCCGATCCCGGCCTCCCCGGCCACCAGAGCCACCGCCGGCCCCTGCTCGACTGCCATGTCCAGGGCCGCCGCCAGCGCCGACAGCTCCTCGCCCCGGCCGACGAACACCGGACTGACCACACGCTCCGCCACCACGGCGCCAGCATATAAATACAGAGATCGCCCGATGCGCGGTGCCTGTTTACCCGGCCACGCTCGAAGCATGACAGCCACCTACCCGCTGCGGACCATCGGCGCCCACGAGCTCGACGCGTGGGCGCGCATGATCACCACGACCTACGGCCAGGACTGGTACGAGGGCGGCCTCAGGAACGCCGCCTCCTCCATCGAACCGGAACGCACGATCGCCGCCTACGACGGTGAGGAGATCGTCGGCGGCGCGTCGATCTACGGCCGCGTCATGACGATCCCCGGCGCGGCAGCACCGGTCTCTGCGCCCGTCTCTGTGCCCGTCGCCGGCATCACGCTCGTCGCGGTCCTGCCCACACACCGGCGGCGCGGCATCCTCACCGCGATGATGCGCAAGCAGCTCACCGACCTGCACGAATCAGGAGGCGAGCCGATCGCCGCGCTCAACGCCGCCGAGGCCACGATCTACGGCCGCTTCGGGTACGGCATCGCCAGCCACGTGGCCGAGATCCAGGCGGACAAGAGGCTCATGGCCCTGCGGCCCGGCACCGATCTCGGCGACGGAACGATCCGCCTGCTCGGCCGCCAGGAGGCCCGGCCGCTGCTGGAGAAGGTCTACGACACCGCCCGCCGCACCGCGGTCGGCTGGGTCGACCGTACGGAGAAGTTCTGGCAGGCCCGGCTGGCCGACGGCGAGCGCGTGCGCGACGGCGGGACGGCACTGCGCTTCGCCTTCCACCTGGAGCCCGGCGGCGAGGTCACCGGCTACGCCTTCTACCGCTCCAAGCCGCGGCTGGTGCAGGTCATCGAGGTCGCGGCCACCACCAGGCAGTCGTACGCCGCCCTGTGGCGTTACCTCATCGACCTCGACGCGCACGCTGGCCTCACCTACGACGGCGCCGTCGACGAACCGCTGAAGCACCTGCTGGCCGACCCGCGTGCGGCCCGCACCACCGTGATCGACAACCTCTGGGTCCGCCTGGTGGACGTCGACCGGGCGCTGGCGGCACGCCGCTACTCGACCTCGCTGGACCTGGTCCTGGAGGTCCAGGACACGTTCTGCCCGTGGAACGCGGGGCGCCACCACCTGCGGGCCGACAGCGACTCCGTCACCTGCGAACGCACCCGGGCCCGGCCCGACCTGCGGCTGACCTCCGCCGAACTGGGTGCGGCCTACCTGGGCGGCACCACCCTGGCGTCCCTGGCGGCCGCGGGCCGGGTCGAGGAACTGCGCCGCGGCGCGGTCGCCGCCGCCTCGCTCGCCTTCCGTGGCGAGCGCGAGCCCTTCCACCCCTCGGGCTGGGCCTTCCCCGCCTTCTGACGGGCCGCCGCTTCCCTCACGTCGCCCGATCCCGGACATCGTCTCGCCCGGTCAGGTGATCGAGGAGGATCTGGCTGATCTTCTCCAGCTGTCGCACCTGCTCGGGACTGAGCAGATCGATCACATGCTCGCGGACACTGGCCACGTGCCGGGGAGCCGCCTCCTGGAGGGCATCCTGCCCCTCGTCGGTCAGCACGGCGAGCCAGCCCCGCCGGTCGTCCGCGCAGTGCTCGCGGCGCACCCAGCCCTTGTCCTCGAGTTTGTTGACCGCGTGGGAGATGCGGCTGGGCTTGGAGTTGGTCCACTGCGCCAGCTCGCTCATGCGCATCGTGCGCTCGGGTGCCTCCGAGAGCAGGACGAGCAACTCGTAGTAGGAGGGCGGCATGTCAGCGGCGGCCAGCAGATCGCGTTCCAGGCGGTCGGTCAGCAGGCGGCTGGCCAGGCCGAAGGTCCGCCAGGCGCGCTGCTCGTCGTCGGTGAGCCATCGTGTCATACCGATCATCGTACGCAAATGTTGCGCACTGAAATAACCCCATGTACTGTCCCACTAAACCTTTCAGCACTGGAGTAAATCTCGAAGGAGTCAAGCATGTTCCCCAGCGAGCTCACCGGCACCTACACCATCGACCCGGCCCACAGCCGCTTCGGCTTCGTCGCCCGCCACGCGATGGTCACCAAGGTGCGCGGCAGCTTCCCCGTCGTGGAGGCCACCGCCTTTCTGGACGCCGCCAACCCGGCCGCCTCCACCGTCCACGTGAAGCTGGACGCGTCCGGCGTGCACACCGGTAACCCTCAGCGTGACGCCCACCTGCGCACCGGCGACTTCCTGGACGCAGAGGCCCACCCGCACGTCACCTTCACCAGCACCGGCGTCAAGCACGTCGACGACGACGCCTTCGAGGTGACCGGCCAGTTGACCATCCGCGGCGTCACCCGCGAGATCACCTTCCCGCTCGAGTTCGCCGGCACCGCCGTCGACGCCCAGGGCTTCACCCGGGCCGGCTTCGAAGGCAGCACCGTGATCAACCGCAAGGACTACGGCGTCAACTTCAACGCCGTCCTGGAGACCGGCGGCGTGATGATCTCCGAGAAGATCACGCTCGAGTTCGACCTGTCCGCCATCAAGAACGCCTGAAAGACCCCGTCATGCCTACCCTGAAGACCCTCATCCCCGCCGCCGTCCTGGCTCTCGGCGCGGGAGCCGCGCCGGCCGTGGCCACCCCCACCTGGGCCACGACCTGGGGTACGGCCGCTCAATGGGCCACCCCCGGCACCTCCTACTACGGCCCCAACCGGTCCGAGGAGGGCTTCGCCAACCAGACGCTGCGGCAGATCGTCCGCCTCAGCACCGGCGGCACCGCCGTACGGGTCAAGCTCTCCAACGTCTATGGCAAGACCCCGCTGACGATCGACGCGGCCGCCGCCGCGAAGTCCCTGAAGGGCGCCGCCACCGGCGCCGCATCGCCCCTCACCTTCGGCGGCCGCCCCGGCGTCGTCATCCCGCCGGGCCGGGAACAGCTCAGCGATCCGGTACGGCTCCGCGTACGAAACCTGGACACCCTGGCCATCACCCTGCGCTTCACCCAGCCGACCGGACCGGCCACCTTTCACCACTTCGCCCAGACCTCCTCCTACCTGGCCAAGGGCGACCACCTCACTGACCCCAGCCCCGCGGCCTTCACCAGCGCCGGCAATTCCTGGTACTACCTGACCGGCGTCCAGGTCAGCGGTGGCACCCGCGACGCCGGCGTCGCCCTGTTCGGCGACTCCCTCACCGACGGCGTCGGCTCCACCATCGGCGCGGACAACCGCTACCCGGACCAGCTCGCAGAACGCCTCGCCGCCCGCCCCCGCCCGCTCGGGGTCGTCAACGTCGGTATCGGCGGCAACCGCCTGCTCACCGACTCCCCTGAGTATGGGCAGAACGGGCTGGCCCGCTTCCAGCGCGACGTCCTGGAGCGACCGGGCGTCCGCACCGTCATCATCATGGACGGCGTCAACGACCTGGCCGAATGGAACAAACCTCACCAGGCGACCGGCAGCCAGATCATCGCCGGTCACCTGCGCCTGATCCACGCCGCCCGCGCCCGCGGCCTGAAGGTCATCGGCGCCACCATCATGCCGATGAAGGGCTCCGACCTGGCCTACAGCCCGGCCGCCGAAGCCGTACGCGACCAGGTCAACCAGTGGATCCGCGGCGGCGGCGCCTACGACCACGTCGCCGACTTCGACGCCGTCGTCCGACAGCCCGCCGACACCGACTCACTGCGCCCGGAATACGACTCGGGCGACGGCATCCACCTCAACGACGCAGGCTATGACGCCATCGCACAAGCCGTCGACCTCGACGCCCTGTGACGCCCCAGCCCGCCAACGGGACCGCCGATCCGGCGTGGCAATCCGACTTCTGATGCGGAGACAACCATGAAGCCCTCCATTGACACTGATCTGGTTCGCCGCCTGGTCGCCACGCGGTTCCCGCAGTGGGCGGATCTGCCGCTGAAGCAGGTGGTACCGGGCGGATCGGACCACGCGATCTTCCGACTGGGGACGGGGTTACAGGTGCGCCTGCCGCGCGGCGACTGGTCGGCGGGGCAGGCGGAGAAGGACGGCCGGTGGCTGCCCAGAATCGCGGATCGGTTGCCGCTGCCGGTGCCCGAGCCGGTGGCGGTGGGGGAGCCGGAATTCGGTTATCCGTGGCAATGGTCGGTGACGCGCTGGCTGGCGGGCGAGGCGGCCCGCCACGACAGGTTGGCAGACCCGGAGGTCACGGCTGTGGAGGTGGCGGGGTTCCTGGCCGCCCTGCGGGGCCTGCCGCCGGCGGAGGAACTGCTGCCGGGCCCACACGGCGATCTGGCACCGCAGGAGTTGAACGCCCGGGATGCGGCGACCCGTTCCGCGATCGAAGCGGTTGACGGGGTGTTCGACCGGGCGGCACTGACCGCGGTGTGGGATGCGGCCCTGGCCGCACCGGAGTGGAGCCACGCCCCGGTGTGGTTCCACGGCGATTTTCACGCCGGGAACCTGCTGTCGGTGAACGGGAAGCTGAGCGCGGTCATCGACTTCGGGGGACTGGGCTTGGGAGACCCGGCGTGCGACCTGGTGATCGCATACACGCTGCTCGGGGCGGAGATCCGCCCCGTGTTCCGTGAGGCGCTGGGGGTCGATGATGCGACGTGGGCGCGGGGAAAGGGCTGGGCGTTGTCCACGGGCCTCAACGCGTTCACCTCCTACGCGCACGTCAACCCCCACGTGGCGAAGACGACCTCCCGCCAGATCACCCAGGCGCTGCTGTGACCGTCACCGTGCCATGTGGAGGTCGTCGCGGGTGGCGCCGCCGGCGGCCTGAACGGCGATGCCGTTGGCCACGGCCATGAGGCATCGGGCGAGCAGGCCGGGATCGGTCCCTGCGGGAAGGCGCCCTGGCCGCCGATCTGCGGCCCGCCCTGGACAACGGGGAGGGGGCGGATCCAAACCAACCGCCTTCCGCCACCTGTGCGTCACTTTCCGAAGTCGCAAGCGGAGGTGATCGGACGGCTGGCAGCCGAGCCGCAGCCTGCTTCACATCGGCGGCGGGGCGGGGCGGGGCGCATGCACTAGCTAGATCTCGGCGCGAGCGGCTGGCTCAGCTGCAGCGTGCGACCCGGGTCACGGAAGACGGCTTGTAGACGGCGGCGTAGAACTTCTTCTTGCCCTTGGTGTGGGCGTTGACCGTCACGCAGCGGTACTTGGTGGCCTTGTCGCCGACCGAGCCCTTCCTGACGAACGTGATCTTGGCGCTGACCTTGTGGCTGCAGTGATTGTTGAAGTAGATGGTCACGGACGTGTTGCCCTCGCCCCAGGAGTAGTTCGCCCACTTGCCCTTGGGCCTGGAGCAACGGACGCTGTCACGCTCAGCCCCGGCTCGGGCCGCCGCCGTCGCGGCGGCGGCAGTGCTGGTTCGTGCGGTGCCTACCTGTGCGGTGCCTACCTGTGCGGAGGCCGCCCCTCCCGGAGTCAGCAGCACGGCCGCGGCCGTAGCGGAGCCGAGCAGAAAGGACGCGAGCCTCTTGCAGTTCATAGTTCAACCTCATGAGTGCTGACAGACCTTGACCATGGCACCATACAGATAGTCCCAAATCAGAGTAAAGTCCGGGCCGTATTGATCAGCTGAGGATGGGGCACCTGGCCCCGGGTTTGGTGGAGGCCCGTCCACGCCTGCACACGATGAGATCCGCCGGCGTCTGCGCCCGCCCGTCGCTGCGGGGCGCCTCGATGGCCGGCAGCCGCTGTCGAGCGGCTGTCCGGTGAGCAGGGAAGTCATGACTGGAGGTGCTTTCCGTTTCTCAGGGGTCAGGCGGCGTCGTCGCAGGCCGTGGCGGCGGACTTGTCCTGCCAGGCCGCGAGGTCGTCCTGAAGGCTGCGGATCTTGACCAGCCGGCGTTCGATCGCGTCGCGGCCCAGGGCCAGATGTCCGGGGAGCTTGTCCCCACTGGTGACCTCGTAGATCAGGGCGGCGCCCTTGACCGGGTCGCCGAGCTGGGTGTGGTTGGCGGTGCCGATCCAGTCCAGGGTGGCGTGGGCGGGTGTGCCGTCGTAGGCGTCGATGCGGTGCGCGGAGGTGGACAGGGAGCTGGTGTCGAGGAAGTCGGTACGGAAGACGCCGGGCTCGACGACCATGCTCTGGATCCCGAACGGCGCCAGCTCCGCCGACAGCGCTTCGCTGATGCCGGCGACGGCGAACTTCGAGGCGCTGTACATGCTCACCCCGGGCTCGCCCTCGAATCCGGAGCGGGACCCGATGTTGACGATCTTGCCGTGGCCGGCGGCGCGCATGCCCGGCAGCACCGCGCGGGTCATGTTGATCGACGCGAAGACGTTGAGGTCGAACAGGGAACGCGCCTCGGCGTCGGTGATCTCCTCCAGCGCGCCGAGCAGACCCCGGCCCGCGTTGTTGACCAGGACATCGATGGCGCCGAAGCGTTCGATGGCCGCCGCGACGGCGCGTGTGATCTCCTCGCCGCTGGTCACGTCGAGCCGGACGCCGAGCACCCGGTCGGACCGCTGGAGGTCTTCGGGCAGGGCATCCGGGTTACGGGCCGCCGCGACCACGGCGTCGCCACCCGCCACGGCGGCGCGAGCGATCTCCAGGCCGAGGCCCCGGGAAGCACCGGTGATGAACCACGTGGACATGTGAACTCCTTTTCGTTTGCCGAGGGCAGATCGGACCTGGTCGCGGGGAGCGTGCCCCGCTTCCTGCCCCGGCTTCCACGAAACCAGCTCTGAACAGGTAAAACAGGCGGCAAAATGGCCCAAGTCATCGGGGGACAAACTGGGCCACCCTCGCGGGGCGCCGTCCCGCGGGAAGGCGCGACACTGGGTGGTATGGACCGTGAGCACATCAACACGCCGCTGGCGGAGTTCCTGCGCTCGGCCCGCGGCCGGCTCAGCCCGCACGAGGCCGGACTGGACGAGCCGCTCCTGGGCCGGCGCCGCGTGTCCGGACTGCGGCGCGAGGAACTGGCCAGGCTGGCCGGGGTGAGCGTGGACTACTACACCCGCCTGGAACAAGGCCGCAGCCGCAGCGCCTCACCCGAAGTGCTCGACGCGCTCGCCACCGCCCTCCACCTCGGCGACGCCGAGCGCGAGCACCTGCACCTCCTCGCGCGTCCCAGGCCCGCTCAGCGCAGACGACGGCCGCGTCCGCAACGCCTTCACCCGGCCACCTGGCGGCTGCTGGAGACCCTGGAAACGGCCCGCCGGCCCGCCTTCGTCCTGGGCCGCCGCCTCGACGTCCTGGCCCACAACCGGCTCGCCGGACGTCTGATCACCGACTTCCGGGCCCTGCCCGCGGCCGAGCGCAACCAGGCCCGCTTCGTCTTCCTCGACCCTCACGCCCGCGAGCTGTACAGGAACTGGGCCGCCGTCGCCGCCGACACGGCCGCCATGCTCCGCCGCGACGCCGGCCGCCACCCCGACGATCCGGCCCTCAGCGCCCTCGTCGGCGACCTGTCCATCCACAGCCGGGAATTCCGCCGCTACTGGTCCGACAACAAGGTCCACCAGCGCACCACCGGCAGCAAGGACTACCACCATCCCCTCGTCGGCGACCTCACCATCACCTACCAGGCCCTCACCCCCGCCGACGACCCCGACCAGACGCTGTTCATCTACGACACCGAGCCCGGCAGCCCGTCCGAGACCGCGCTGCACCTGCTCGCTCAGTGGAACGAGCCGGCAGCCGACAGCCGTCTCCCCAGGGACAGAGCCGAAGAGCGCCCGAGATGACGCGGAATCAGGGGCACGCCGGGCGACCGGCCTCGGAGCTTGCCTTTGACCAGTCGAGCAGGTAGGGGCGGTGCCGCGGAAGTCACCTGGAAATCCTGAGCCTCACGCCGGCGGCCGGGCGAGTTTGGCGGCCACGGCGTCGAGGACCCAGTCCAGGCCGGTCGCGAAGGATACCTCGGCGTCCACCTCCGTGCCATCGTGCACGGCCTTGGCCAGCGCCGGGAAGCGGCCCGTGGCCAGCATCCTCCTCACGTGCGGGCCGTGGGCGCGCTGCCAGTCGCGCTTGGACAGGCCCGTGGCGCGCTCGGCGCGCAGGTTCGCGATCTCGCGCCTGATCGCGCCGGTGAAGTAGGCGCTGACGGTCTCCACGGCGCGCATGACGGTGTCGAGGTCGGCCAGGCCGTCGAGGGCGGCCAGCGTGGCCTCGGTCACGGCGAGGGCGTTCGGGCCCAGGGTCGGACGGCCGCCGAGCAGGTCGGCCAGCCATTCGTGACGGAGGGTGGCCTGCCTGGTGCGGTGGGCGAGGATGCCCAGCGCCTCCCGCCAGTCACCGGGCTGCTCCTCGGGCAGGATCTCGGCGTAGACCTCGTCCACCATGAGGTCGAACAGCTCCTCCTTGGTGGAGATGTATCCGTACAGCCGCATCGGGCCCACGTCCAGCCGGGCGGCGACCTTGCGCAACGACACCGCTTCCAGCCCGCCCTCGTCGGCCAGCTCGACGGCGGCGGCGACGATTCGCTCCCGGTCGAGCGGCGCAGGGCGAGTCGGCGGCTCCGGCCGGTCCCACACAGTCATGGTTACATCGTACAGTTGCGATACATCGTAATAGTAAAATACAGTATATCGATATGAGACACCGTATCGCGGTAATCGGAGGTGGCCCCGGCGGCCTTACCTTCGCCCGCGTCCTGCACCGCCACGGTCACCCCGTCACCGTCCTCGAACGCGATCCTTCCCCCGACGCCCGTCCCCCGGGCGGCACGCTGGACCTGCAGGAAGGGCTGGGCCAGCGCGCGCTGGACAAGGCGGGGCTGGCGGCGGAGTTCCATGCGCTGTCCCGTCCCGAGGGGCAGGCCATGCGCATCCTGGACACGGACGGGACCGTCCTGCGCGACTGGCGACCCCGTCCAGATGACCGGGCCAATCCCGAGATCGACCGAAGGCAACTCCGCGACCTGCTGCTCGACCCCCTGGACGTCCAGTGGGGGCGGGGCGTGACGGAGGTGGTGCCAGGGGCTGAGGATGGCGCGCTTGTCCGTTTCGCGGATGGGCGACAGGAGACGTTCGACCTCGTGATCGGCGCGGACGGCGCCTGGTCCCGGACCCGCCCGGCAGTCTCGTCCGCGACGCCGCACTACACCGGCGTCACCTCGGTCGAGACCTCCATCGACGACATCGACACCCGCCACCCCGACCTCGCCCGGCTGGTCGGCGACGGTTCCATGGCCGTGTACGGCGTGAACGGCTCCCTCGTCGCCCAGCGCAACAGCGGCGGCCACGTCAAGGTGTACGCCCGTTTCCGCGCGCCGCTGGACTGGCACACGGACCCGGACCGGCATCTGGGCCTGATGAATCAGGACGCGGGCCTGGACGCGGGCCTGGACGCGGGCCTGGACCTGGCCGACGTCGAGGCCATGCGATCAAGCCTGCTGGCCCTGTTCGACGGCTGGGCCGCTCCCGTCCTCGACCTCCTCCGCCACGGCACCGCTTTCGCCCACCGCCCCATCTACGTCCTGCCCGTGTCCCACACCTGGGCCCACGTCCCCGGGGTGACGCTCCTGGGCGACGCCGCCCACCTGATGCCCCCCTTGGGGGCGGGCGCGAACCTCGCGATGCTGGAAGGCGCAGAACTCGCCGAGTCCGTCGCCGCCGCCCCCGGCCCTGGCGATCTGGACGAGGCCGTCCGCGCCTTCGAAGAACAGATGTGGGCACGGGCCGGCAAGTGGGCGCAAATCACCGCGGCCGGTCTGGAACGCCTCGTGAGCCAGGACCCCGCCGAAGCCATCGCCGTCTGGGACGAAGTCCAGCCATCCTGACTGCCTGACGCGAGATCACCAGCACCAGCAGCTCGCCACGCCTTCAGTCATCTGAGAACCGCCCAGCGGGACCGTGGGCCCGTCGGAGGTGGGGCAGACCCGTCGGGTGGAGGCCGTGGCGCTGCGGAAACATCACGGGCAGGGGGACCGGTAGGGGACGTCGGCCACGTGCTTGTGCCACTCCGTCTCGGTGATCACGTCACCCGACTCCCGGCAGATCCGGGCCGCGACGCGCGCCGGGTCCACCTCCCACAACCGCACGTCGCCTCCCGCGCCGGCCAGCATGCTGCCGTCCTCGCTGAAGGCCAGCTCGGTGTAGCTCTTCCCCGAGCCGTCCAGTTTGACGTGGGCCCGCGGACGCGTGGGCTCCGCGATGTCCCAGAGCCAGATCTGCTCCGCTCCGGTGCCCACAGCCAGGGAGCCGTCGCGCGGATCGAAGACCATGGCGAAGATCCGTCCATCCGGTCCGGTCAGGGGCGCACCCACGGGGGTGGGCGGCGTCCCGGGCATCACCTGCCACAACCGGATGGTCCCCGACGCGTTGCCCGTCGCGAGCAGGTTTCCGTCGTGGCTGAAGGCCACCGAGCGCATCGTCCCACAGCCGCACGGTGCCGTCCCTGCTTCCCGCCGCCAGCAGCCTGCCGTCGGGGCTGAAGGTCACACCTTCGATGAGGGCGGCCGGGCCGGTCAAGGCCGCACGGCGTGCGGGCCGGAGCGGGTCGGTGATGTCCCAGACGAGTACGGTGTTGCCGAGCCGGGTGCCTCCCGCCAGGGCGCGCCCGTCCGGGCTGATGGCCACCGTGCCGCCCATCCGGTCGAAGGGCGCGGGCGCGGTCAGCGGCGGGCCCACTGCCGTGGGACGGCGTCCGGCCACCTCCCAGAGCCTGATGTCGTCCGCGGCGGAGGCCAGCAAGGTGGATCCGGGCCGGAAGATCACGTTGTCGATCGGTTGCTCGCCGGCTTCGATCACCGGGCCGGGCAGGTCCCACACCCTGGCGACGCCGTCGGCGCCGTTGGTGATGACGAGGCGGTCACCGCCCCTGAACTGAACGGCGGTCACGGGCGCCGGGTGGGGGAGGGTGCTCACGACGCGCCCGGTGGCCACGTCCCAGATCCGCGCCGTGTCCGCGCTGCCGACCCCGAGCAGGCGGCCGTCCGAGCTGAAGGAGACCACGTTGATCCACGTGCCGGCCTCGGCCGTGAGCGGCCGTCCGAACGCCCGCGGCCGGCGGGGACGGGTGGTGTCCCAGATCCGTACGGAGCCGTCGTTGCCAGCGTCCCAGGGCCGCGGCGCTCGTCTTGTCGCGGCTGACTCTTCTGATGCGGGTGGCATCGGCGCGGTGGGGCTGATCTGCCGGAGGACCTTGCGAGACCGCGGGGGCCTCAGCGACGTGGGTCCGGGCCCTCGGTGATGCCCCAGGTCTCCGCGAGCCGGCCGCCGTCGATGCGGAAGATCTCGATGAGCATGAACCGGACGTCGCCGCCCGGGGCCGCCATCCCCTCAACGGATGAGCGGACGGCAACCTTGTCGCCGTCGATCAAGATGTCGTCGGCGACGACGCGCATGGCCGGGAACTGGGCAACGACCTGGTTCCAGGCCTCCTTGCCCGCTTCGAACCCGGTGGCGCCAAGCGGGTGGTTGAGGTAGTCGGGGGTGAACAGGTCGGCGGCCTGGTCGAACTGCCGGGTGTTGAAGCATTCCTGCATCCGCAGCACCAGGGCGCTGGCTTCCTCGCGTGTGGTCATCGAAGGGACCTCCTCGTGTTCGGTGGGGCGGACTCAGATAAGCGGGGCGTCGCCCCGCTTATCTGAGGCAGCATACGGGGCGACGCCCCGGTTATGCTAGGGGTGAGATGTCCAGCCGAACGCCTGAACCCACCCCTGCCGAGCTACCGACGGCTCCCGTGAACGACCGGGGGCTGCGGGCTGACGCGCGCCGCAATCGTGAGCAGGTACTGCGGACCGCGCAGCAGCTGTTCGCCTCACAGGGCCTCGGCATCTCGCTCGACGAGATCGCCCGCCGGGCGGGTGTCGGTCCAGGCACCGTCCACCGGCACTTCCCCACCAAGGAAGCGCTCTACCTCGCCGTCGCGATCGACCAGATCAGGCAACTGGTCATTGAGGGAGAAGCGCTCACCGGCACCGACGATCCAGCCGCCCTGTTCACGCTGCTGTCCCGGATGATGGCCTCGGGCGCTGAGAACGCGGCGGTGAAGAGCTCGCTCACGGGCGCCGAGTTCGACCTCCGCAACGCCGCTCCTGACGCCGCCGCCGACCTCACGCACCAGGTCGCACGCCTGCTCGATCGCGCCCATCGAGCCGGCGTCGTACGCCGTGACGTGACAGTCGACGAGGTGATGGCAATCGTCGCCGGCGCCTTCGCCGCGATCCGGCACGCCGACGCGGACACCAGCCGCGAACGCTCCGCACACATCGCCCAGATCATCCTCGATGGACTACGGCCCCAACCCCGATAGCAACGGCTTTCGACCACCGCTCCACCCCTCACCAAGCCAAGGCCCTCCACCATCCACCCCCACGGCCTCCCCGGAATCAGAATGACCTGCGATCAGCAGGAAATCGTCGACGCTGTCGACGGGCAGCCGTGCGAGTTCCCAAAGGTTTAGCGGAGCGTCTGTGTTCGATGACGGACAGCACCTGCAGCTTCTCGTAGCTCTCGCTGCCGGGTGTGGCGGTGTAGACGAGCAGCGAGTGGGCCTGGCCCGGGTCGACCAGTCGCTGGCAGGTCAGCTCCAGCGCGCCGACCTCGGGGTGGTTGAAGTGTTTGACGTCGTGGGGGCGTATCCCGATCTCGTGGTCGTGCCGCACTCGCCGGACTCCTCGCTGCAGTCCAGGAGCAGGTCGGCCAGGTGCGCGGCTCGGGAGCTCGGACCGCGGAGGGTGACGAGCTCGCGCAGCCCCGAGGCGTACATCCGGGTGAGGAACGGATGCTCTTCCGGCGCGTAGAGCTTCCGGGCGGCGGGGTCGGTGAACCACCGGTATCCCGTGCTGCGGGCGGGCCCGATGTATTGCGTCGTATCCTGCGCCCGCCGTTCAGCAACGCCGTCGTCGCGGTCGCCTTCGTCGGCGTCGCGTTCGGCATCGAGGGCGATCTGCTCGCGCTCCTCATCACCCGGTATCTCGGCACCCGCAACTTCGGCAGGATCCTCGGGCCGGTCCAGGCCGTGTTCCTGCTCGGTAGCGCCTTCGGGCCGCTGCTCCTCGGGCTGGGGTATGACGAGCTGGGCTCCTACGACCCGGTCATCCCGGTACTGATGGCCATCCTCGCCATCGAAGCCCTCCTCATCGCCGCACTGGGCCGCTACATCTACCCTGCCGTCAGCGGTTTCGACCAGCTCGCCGCGCGCGACGAGCTCGCCGCTTCCGAGGTGCTGAGTGGCATCGCCGAGAGCAGCGACCCCCACCTCGCATCGGGCAGGCCACGCGCCCAGGTCGGCGACTGACCGGCTCAAGCCGACAAACCACCGGGCGATTGCGGGTCCAGGAACCACAGCCTCGCCGCGCCTGACCAGGAACAGACGAGATATCGCACTGTTGACAGACGCGACGCCGGCATCGATGACCTCTACGTCACGTTGGGGACTCCGACGTCCCGCCCCACTCGGTTCTCGTGACCGACGCGATCTTCGGGCCCGTGCTGGTGATCCAGCCCCACGAATCGATCCAAGAGGCCATCGACCTCTCGAACCGAACGCCCCACGGTCTGCGCGCCGGTGTGTCCGATCAGCAGAGGGTCCTACTGTGCGGGCTCGAGCAAGGCCAGGAGGATCCGGTGCAGCTCGGCGCGATCGCGAGGCGCGATCGTGGCCAACCTGCCGTCGAACTCCGCCGCGAGCGATGCGAGCGCGCGGTCCCGCGCCGCCTCGCCCTCGTCAGTGAGTACGAGCCGGTGTCGCCGCAGGTCCGCGTCGTCGATCTCACGTCGCATGAACCCCTTGGCGACGAGGTTGCGCACGTAGACCGTCACGCTCGCCTTGGGGATCACCAGCCTGGCCGCCAGCTCGGCCGGGTACGGCGACGCGGCGACCTCGGCGAGCACGAAGAACTCCTTCGCCTCCAGTCCCAGCTCGGCCAGCTCGGCGCTGCAGGCGTCCAGCACGACGGTCAGCAGGCGATGGTTCAGCGTCCACAGCTGTGCGGCGTCAACCGACACGCGAGCCCCTTCTCCAGGTGGTACAGTTCTGAACTAGTTCCACATTGTACTAATGTTCACTTTGAACTGGTCCAGCGATCGAACAAACCCTATGCGAAAGGTGCCATTAGGTGCTTCAGCACATCACGATCCCGCGCGGGCCGATCGAGCTCGCGGCCGACCTCCACCTGCCCGACGACGTCGAGGATGCCGCGCCGCTGCATGCCGTGGTGCTCTCGACGCCTGGCAGCAGCGTGAAGGAGCAGATCGGCGCGAACTACGCATCCCGCCTCGCCGCCCAGGGGATCGCGGCGCTCGTGTTCGACCCGGCCCACCAGGGGCAGAGCGGCGGAGAGCCTCGCGACCTCGAAGACCCGTACCGCCGCGGTGAGGACATCTCCTACGCGATTGACACGCTCAGCACGATCCCCGGCATCGACCCGCACCGCATCGGCGTCCTCGGCATCTGCGCCGGCGGCGGCTACGCGGTGCACACCGCCCGCACGGACCACCGCATCAAGGCAGTCGGCACGGTCGTTCCTGGCAACATCGGCACGTCGTTCCGCAGCTTCCAGCCGGACGGCTCGGTGGTCGCGCTCGACACCATGGCCGACGCGCGCATCGAGGAAACCCGCACCGGTGAGCTGACCCGCGTGAACTGGCTGCCCGACACCTTGGAGGACGCCGCCGCGGCCGGCCTGACCGATATCGACACGACCCAGGCAATCACCTTCTACCGCACCCAGCGGGGCAGGAACGAGCACTCGACGAACCTCCGCCTCGCGCGTGGCGACTCGCTGCTGCTGGGCTACGACGCCTATCACCTGGTCGATCCGCTCATGACCCAGCCGCTGCAGGTCATCCTCGCCGGACGCATCGGCAACACCGGCTCCTACGAGTCCGGCATGCAGCTGTGGAAACTGGCACCCAACCCGGTCGATCTCATGGTGGTCGAAGGCGCCGGCCATTACGAGATGTACGACGTGCCCGAGTACGTCGATGCCGCCGTCGATCGGCTCGTCGACTTCTACTCAGACCACCTGTAAGCCGAAGGGCCGCCCAGGCCAAGCCGACGCCATCGTGTTCGTCTCACGGTGAGAACGAGGTCCAGGTCGAGGAACTCCCGGACCATGATTGACAAAAACGCTGTCGCCGTCACTGCGGGCTCCGTCTAGATCGGAGAGGGCTGTGACAACTCCCACACCGAGCTCGATCCGGCCCGGCGAGGCGACGAGCGTCCGAATGGTGACACTGGTGTCCGCCTCACCGCCATGCAATTGATTGGGCCGATCCGCCGGAACAGGCGACCCATGGCCGGGTCAGCTCCTGGCGGAGCCTGCGTTTGAGCACCCGGTGCCGTGGCCTCCATGGCGCGCAGAGCCCGTGCGGCGGGACCGAGGTCGGCCGGCACATGAGCACATGACGAGGTCACGTCATGAACAGGCAGTAGAACGTCCGGAATCAGTTCTAGCCTGACGTCCTGACCGAGTTTCGTCCTCGCCGGAACGCGCTGAAGAAAGAAGAACTGACCATGGATATCCTGCTCATCGCCGGCCTGTGGCTCGACGGATCCGCGTGGGACGACGTCGTGCCCGCCCTTCAGGCGCTCGGCCACCGCCCCGTACCGATCACCCTGCCCGGACAGGGTGACGGATCCGTCTCGGCCACTCTCGACGATCAGGTGGCAGCCGTGCTCGCCGCCGTGGAGTCGGCGTCAGGAAAGCCCATGGTGGTGGGGCATTCCGCCGCCTGCACCCTGGCCTGGCTGGCCGCCGACGCGCGCCCGGAGCGGGTCGCCAAGGTCGCGCTCATCGGCGGCTTCCCGGCCGCGGACGGGCAGCCATACGCCGACTTCTTCGAGGTGAAGGACGGCGTCATGCCCTTCCCGGGCTGGGGGCCGTTCGAAGGACCAGACTCGGCTGACCTCGGCGAGGATGCAAGGAGCGACTTCACGGCCGCGGCGATCGCCGTCCCCGCCGGGGTGACGAAGGGCGTGGTACGCATGACGGATGAGCGACGGTTCGACGTACCCGTTCTCGTCGTGTGCCCCGAGTTCACCCCCGCCCAGGCTCAGGAGTGGATAGCCGCCGGTGACGTGCCCGAGCTGGCCAAGGCCAAGCACCTTGACCTCGTGGACATCGACTCGGGCCACTGGCCCATGATCACACGGCCTGCCGAGCTCGCCCGGCTCCTGGCCGCCGCGGCCCCTGAGGTCTGACCCGACTGCCGGCCCTCGCTGATCAGCCGGGTCGGCAGCAGGGTGCCTTCGCGCAGCATGTGCACCACTTCAACTGTCGCTATGCGGCCAGAGCTCACGGGTCTTTGCCGGCAGGCCCAGATCGCTGGTGAGTTCGGCCGGCGTGCAGTCCTCGATGATGCGGCCGTCAGCCAGTACCAGCACACGATCGGCGATCTGGATCGTTGATGGCCGGTGAGCGATGACCAGTGCCGTTCGCTCCCGCAGCACCGCGCGCAGCGCGTTCCGCACCGCGCGCTCGCTGGGGATGTCGATGACGGAGGTGGCTTCGTCCAGCACGATGACGGACGGGTTCACGAGGAACACGCGAGCCAGGGCGATCAGCTGCTGTTCACCGGCCGAGAAACGGCCGCCGCGGTCGCCGACGTCGGTCTGGTAGCCGTCTTGGAGCGTCGCGATGAAACGATGGGCTCCGGTCGCTTCGGCAGCACGTCGGATCTCCTCCAGTGTGGCGTCAGGACGTGCCAGCGCGATGTTCTCCGCGACAGTGCCGGAGAAGAGGAAGCTCTCCTGCGGGACCAGGGCCACGCCGCCACGGAGATCGGCCATCGAGATGGATCGGAGATCGACCCCGTCGAGGAGTACGTGGCCGCTGGTCGGATCGTGGAAACGTGCCAGCAGTTTGGCCAGTGTGGATTTTCCGCCGCCGGAGGGTCCGATCAGAGCGATCGTCTGCCCGGCGGGAATGCTGAGGTTGAAGTCGCGGAGCACCTCACGCCCGTCGCGGTAGGCCAAGGTGACCTGTTCGTAGTCCACCCGGCGCCCGACGGAGTGTCCCGGAAGCACGGGCAGGGGTGCGGGCCGAGAGGGCTCGACGACGGTCGGCTCGATCGCCAGCAGCACCGCGATCTTCTCCAGCGACGCCGCCGCGGACTGGTAGGCGTCCAGGACGCCCCCGAGTCTGAGTGGCTTGTCGTAAAGATCCCGCAGATACAGCACTATGCCGGCGTAGGTTCCCAGTTCCAGCGTGCCTGAGGCGACACGATGTGCGCCCCACAGAACCAGCCCTGCGATGGCGATGTTGGCGACGAGTCGTGATGAGGTGACGTAGCGTGCCATTTCCATTGCGGCTTGCCGGTTCTCCTTGCGGTGCCGCTGGTTGAGCCCTGCGAACCGGTTGTCGTTGGCGCGTTCGCGGGAGAAAGCCTGCACGGTCCGGATGCCGGCGAATGTCTCGCTCATGTCACCTGCTGCCGCGGCTGCAGCCGCCGAACGCCGGCGATATACCTGGAGCGAGCGCTTCCGGAATGACCGCATCGACCAGTAAACCGGTGCCATCACGGCCAGAGCAGCGCTGCCCAGTTGCCAGTCGAGCACGAGCAGGACTGAGGAGATGTAGAACAGGGACACTGCCGCGGTCACGATCTGGTCGATACCGCTGCCGAACAGCCCACGGACTGCGTCGACGTCGCTGGAGGCCCGGGAGGCCAGCGTGCCGGAGGAACGGTCCTCATGGAACTCCACGCTCTGCGCCTGAATATGGGCAAACAGGCGCGTGCGGAGCCCGGTGACCACGATCTGCCCAACCGTGACGGACAACCGGATGAACATGTTCTGCAGGACGGCGGCGACGATGACGCAGCACCCGTAGGCGACGGCGACGACAACCAGGGGCACCGCGTCATGGGCGCCCAGTGCCGGGATCGCCCGGTTGATGGTGACGGTGACGAACACCGGCCCGGCCAGCGCGGCCGCTTGCTGGAGCAGAACGACCACCACGGCCAGCCACAGGCGCCGGATGTTCGGTCCCAGCACCGAGCGCAGCAGCCGGCGCGACGCGCCCTTCGACGCCTCTACCGGTTCGCCGGTGGAGTCGGCCGCGGCGGCGAGCGCGTCCGGGTCCTCGGGGCCGATCGGGGAGTCATCGAGCTGTGGCCGCGCCGACTCGGGTGTCGATGAGGGTGTCGGTGAGGGTGTCGATGGGCGCATCAGGGCCCTTCCTCCCGATCGGCCGCCGTCTCGATCGGTGTCATCAGCGCGGCGTACTCCGGGCTGGTTCGCAGGAGTTCCTCGTGGGTGCCGACGGCGACGACCCGGCCGCCGGCCAGCATCGCGACCCGGTCGGCCAGCAGTACGCTCGACGGCCGATGCGCGATCACCAGAGCCGTCGTCGAGGCCAGCACCTCCCGCAGCGCATCCTGGATCTGGGCCTCGGTGCGCATGTCCAGCGCCGACAGCGGATCATCGAGTACGACGACCCGGGGGCGGCGGACCATCACCCGCGCCAGGGCAATCCGTTGCCGCTGGCCACCGGACAATGACATGCCCTTCTCCCCGACCCGAGTCCGGATGCCCTCGGCGAGCCCGTACACGAACTCGTCGGCGTGGGCGGACCGCAGGGCGCTGTCGAGCTCCGAAGCGTCGGCCTCGGCTCCCATGAGGACGTTGTCCATGACGGTCCCGGAGAACAGGACCGGCTCGTCGAACGCGATGGCCACCATGGAGCGCAGCTCGGCGCGAGACATACTGGCGGTCTCGACGCCGTCGAGCATGATGCGGCCTTCGAGGGGGTCATACAGCCGCGGGATCAGGGAGGCGAGCGTGGTCTTCCCACTTCCGGTAGCCCCGACCACGGCCAGCGTCTCGCCGGGCGCGATCCGCAGATTGATGTCACTCAGGGCCGGCGGGCCGTCAGGGGCGGCGTCGGGATAGCGGAAGCAGACTCCGTCGAGGACGAGTTCGGCCGGACCCTGGGTTCGGCGTCGGGGTGTGTCGTCAGGTTCGGTGGCGGTGGGCGGGTCAGTGCTGGATCCGGTATCGGCCGCCCTGTCCGCTGTAGCGATCTCAAGTCTTGTCTCGGTCACGACCGGTTCGTCGAGCACCTCGAAGAACCGGTTCGCGGCCGCTGCCCCGTCGTAGCACCCGGCCAGTAACGGCCCTGTCTGCCCGACCGCTGGCCCCAAGACGGCGGCGGTCCCCAGAAAGGCCACCAGCGACCCGGTCGACAGGTGCCCGTGCGCGACCTGGATCGCACCCAGCACCAGGGCGCACGCCGTCGCGAGCCCCTGCAGCGCGGTGATGAGCGCCGAGGCGTCGCCGAGCAGGCGTGCCTTGTGCAATTCGGCCTCACGTACCCCCCGCACCTGGTTGCGGAACCGGTTGATCAAGTCCTCGCTCCGGCGGAAGCCTTTGATCACCCGGATGCCCGCCACCGATTCGAGGACTGCCGTGGTCAGATCACCCGACAGATCCTGTGCCCGGCGGGTCGCCTCCGCGTAGCTGGATTCGAATCGGTAGGAAAGGATGATCAGCAGGGGGATCGGCGCCAGCACGATGACGGCGAGCAGCCACTGCTGGGAGATCAGAATCGCCGCGCCGATGCCGAGCGTGGCCGCGTGGACCGGCAGGAAAGTCCGCGGCCCGGACACGAACGTGTGGATGACCTGGAGGTCTGTAGTCCCCCGGGACAACAGCTGCCCGCTGGGCCAGCCGTCGTGGGACGCGATCGGCAGCCACTGCGTGTGCCGATGGAAGTCGGCGCGCATACCCGCTTCGATGTCGGCCAGGGGCGCGGCCATCAGCCGCCGCCGGACACCGAAGATCAGCGCCTCGGTAACTCCCAAAAGCAGCAATGCCAGGCCGCCGAGAACCACCTGCGACGGTTCGCGGTGCGCCACCGGGCCGTCGACGATCCACTTGAGGACCTGGGGCATCGCCAGCGCGAGGATGGAGGCCAGTGCGGCAAGCGCCGTTGCAGTCCGAAGCTTCCAGCGATGTGATCGCAAGTACGGCCGTAGCCGCCTCAGCGACCGTATGGTCACGTTCTTGGGGGCCGACTGCACCGTCCGCTCAGTCATGCGTTGTGGAGTGTCGACGGTCGCGGGCCGGGGTGAAGTCGCGCGACGCGATGAACTCCGGTCGGTGGGCAATGGAGCCGAAGGGCTTCACCAGGCTGTTCTCCACGCTGTTGTCGGCCACGAACACTGCGCCCCGACCGTATCGGCCCAGAAAACCCAAGATCAATCCATTAAGGTTCAGCCCACATAAGCCCTAAAGGGTCTCCGTTGTATACCAGCGGTCGTGCTCGTGTTTACGGCCCGATCTGGGTGGGTGAGCTGCAGCCGACTGCATTTGATCATCAGCTCGCCCGGCGTCGCCAAGACCCCGGCGCTGTGGGAGGAGATCGTGCGCACCACGCTGCTGGAGAGGGCCTGGACGGTGTCCGCCTGCCGTTCGGCCACGTCGTGGTGATGCTGGGCATGCTCAAGCCCAGCCTGGACGGTGAGCGGCTCGACATGCGGATCAGTCCCGGAGCCGCCCAGACCGACGGAATCGGCCTGGCGGCCCTCGCGCACGCCGACTCCGGCCGGGTGGCCGTCATGTACTGGAACTACCAGGCCGAGACGGGTGGTGACGTCTACGCGACACCACGCTCACGGTGGAGAATCTGCCCTCGGAGCTGTTCTCCGGCAGGCGGGTCAGGATCGAGCGCTGGCTGGTCGACGCCACACACGACAACTACCACTACAACGGCACCACCAGCTTCGCCCGCGAACTGGACACCACCACCGACACGCCGGTGGCCAAGGTGGTGCAGCGGGTGCGACTGACCAAGAACGCGGTCGGCCTCATGCTGCTCACTCCGCGGTGATGACCGTCCTTGGTGTCGGGCGGCCGCCCGGCACCAAGGACACCGGCATCGACTGGGAGAAACCGGCACCCGGCGCAGCAGTGCTTGGGCCTGCGCCGCGTCGGTCCGATGGGTGCCTTTCGTCGAAGCCTCAGGGGTGGCCGAACTGGCCCCCTTAAGTGCGGGTTGGTCGGCAGCAGCCGCCGGCGTCAGCTACTGATCACACAGGACGCGCTCGGGCTCAGCGAACACCGGACGCTCTCCAGGTCGCTGATCTTCGTCCAGGAGAAGGCGGCGACGTGGATCCCGACCCCGGTCCTCAGTACGACGAGCACGGGTTGCTCGACCATGAAGCCGTCGGTGTCCATGCCGGGCCGGATCCCGTCGTCGTCCCGTCCGCTGGGCAGCCACCAGTGGTAGCAGCGTTGTGATCCGGCGTTCCACGTCTTGCACGTACTCGTGCCGCCGCCGAACGTGCCGATCTTGACCGTGTAACTGGACGGCAGGTCGTTGCGGACGTCCCCGAGGACGCCGGCATGCGCGGGGGTCGCGGTCAGCAGTGTGACCCCCAGGAGGCAGGCCCCAGTGACGGCGGCGAGGCGCCGGACTGATCGGATGATCATGTCTCTCCCTATCCGGTGGTGAAATCCGCTGTGGGCGTGTGCTGCGAAGCATTCAGATCGCGGCGACAACGGCAGGTGCGCTTTACCCGCGTCGCCAGTGCAGATCGACCAGCCTGTTGCTCGGGTTGTAGGTGCAGTAGTAGTCGCGGGAGGGATTGAGGATTTCGTAGGCCTGCGCCCACTGCGGGCAGTCCCGGCACTGCGAGTCCGCAATGCTCGCGACCCAGTAACTGTTGGGGTATGCCGAGGTGCGGAAGCCGCAGTTGTTCGCTAATAAGGCGGCTGAAAGGGTGACCGTCTGCGGGGCGGCGGCGGTGGCCGCCTGGGCGGGCGGGGCGGCCAGGGCCAGTGTCGCCGCGCCGAGAGCCAGCGTCAGGAGGGCCGGGGCGATGTTTCGTCTGCGCATTTCTCCTCTTTCCCGAGTCGTGGAATTCGTTGCTGCGCTTTCACTGTGCTGTCGCCCTGACGGTCGTTCAGCGGATGGCGGACGACTGGACGAACAATTCGCTGACGATGCCGGCAGGTCCTGTAGGTTTTCTTGGGACGGCGGGTCAGGGACCGCGCTCTGTCGTGCGGGCCGGTCGAGCCGAGGATCGCTGGGCTTGCCCCGCTCCGCCGGCTCGATCCCTGTTGTAGTGGACCCCCTGGTTGTCCAGCGAGGGCAGATCGACTGGACAAACAACGCGCAGCCCGGCCAAGGAGCGTGACCTGGGGCAGGATCGCTCCCGAGATGTTGTCCAGAACCCCGTGTGTCTGATGATTTGACGGGCCAGGGTGCAGGCGTCAGCATGCTGATCAAGCTTGTCTCACGGCACGCAATTTTCTGATAGCAGTTCGTAACGGCGTTGACCTTCACTGTCACCGGAAGACGAGGGCAATGGGACGTCCTGAGCGTGTGCTGGATCCGGAGAACAATCCGCTTCATCGGTTCGCGTTCGAACTCAGGAATCTGAGGGTGAAGGCGGGAAAACCCAGTTATCGACAGCTGGCCAGGCGCGCGCATTTCTCGGTGACGGCCCTGTCGGAGGCGGCCGGGGGAGTGGTGGTTCCGAGTCTCGCGGTCACACTCGCATACGTGGAGGCGTGCGACGGCGATCGCGACGAGTGGGAAAACCGATGGCATGCCCTGATGGGCGCACTCGCTCCGGCCGATGGCGCCCCGGGAGAAGACACGGCCCCTTATCGGGGATTGGCGCCGTTCGGGCCGGAGGATGCGCCCCTGTTCTTCGGACGCGAACGTCTGATACGCCAATTACGCGAACGACTGGCCGGCTCCGCTTTTCTCGCGTTGTTCGGCCCCTCGGGAGCGGGGAAATCGTCGGTCCTGCGGGCGGGGCTGCTGCCGGCCCTCAGCGAAGCCGGCGCCGGCGGGGACGGCGGTGAATGGCTGGTGATCTTCCTCACCCCCGGCGAGCAGCCGCTCCGACGCCTGTCCATCCAGCTGGCGAATGCGCAGGGCATCGCGGCCGGCCCGGTCCACGAGGCGCTCGCCGCCTCCCCGGACGCCATCCCCACGCTGTGTGCCCAGATGCTGAGCAGCGGAGCGGACGGAGGCCACCTGGCGATCATCGTCGACCAGTTCGAGGAGACGTTCACCCTCTGCCATGACGAGCGCGAGCGCCACGGTTTCGTCGTCGCGCTCCTGGCCGCCGCTCGTGAACCGCAGGTGCACGTCGTGCTGGGCGTGCGGGCCGACTTCTACGGTCACTGCGCTCTTTATCCCGCACTTGTGTCCGCGTTACAGGACAACCAGGTGCTGATCGGGCCGATGGAGGAGGACGATCTGCGCGCCGTCATCACCGGCCCTGCCCAGCACGCGGGGGTGAAGGTCGACACCGAACTGGTGGATCTGATCGTGGACGACGCGCGCGGGCAGGTGGGTGCGCTGTCGCTGGTCTCGCACGCCCTTCTGGAGACCTGGCGGCACCGTACCGGAGCCTCGCTCACCGTGGCCGCGTTCCGGGCGACGGGCGGTCTGCGCGGCGCGATCTCGCAGACCGCCGAGCGTGTCCACGGCGAGCTCGACCCGGCCGGACAGGGCATCGCCAGGGGCGTGTTCCTGCGGTTGACCATGCCAGGAGACGGAACCGAGGACACCCGCAGGCGAGCGTCCCGCGCGGAGCTCGAGGCGAGCCGGCGGGGGTGGCGCACGGCCGAGGTGCTGGACACGCTGATCGCGGCACGGCTGGTCGTGGCCGAGCAGAGCACCGTGACGATCGCGCACGAGGCACTGATCCGGGGCTGGCCCCGATTACGCACCTGGCTGGAGGAGGACCGCGAGCGGCTCAACGCCCAGCGGCGGCTCGCCGAGGCCGCCGCCGAGTGGGACGAGCACGGCCGGGACGAGGCGTTCCTGTATCGCGGGACGCGCCTTTCCAGCTCACACGAGCATCCAGTGGAAACGCTCAACGACCTCGAACGTGATTTTCTCGACGCGGGCAGTCGCCGCGAGGCGGCCGAGTCCGCCGGACGGCGCCGGCGCACCCGCCTGGCAGGGACGGCGCTCGTCGTGACGACCGTGGTGGTCAGCGTGCTGGCCGCGGTCGCCGTGTTCCAGGGCGGCCAGGCCCGGGAGCAGCGTGACGTGGCACTGTCTCGCCAGCTCGCGGCCGAGGCGCGCGCCGAGCTGGAGCTGAACCCCGAGCGCGGGCTGCGCCTCGCGCGACGGGCGTACGGGCTGTGGCCGACGGTCGAAGCCGAGTCGGTCCTGCGGCAGGGCATCGTCGAAGACCACCTCCTGACGACGATTCCCGGGCTGGGACGCGCGATGGGCGTGGCCCTCAGCGCGGACGGCACCCGTCTGGCCGCGAGCTCGGCCGACGGTCTGGTCCGGGTCTGGCCGTGGAGCCCGGGCGGCCTGTCTACTGGGCAGCCGATCGTGTTCCGGGGGCATCGTGGCGAGGCGTTGAGCCCGAAGTTCAGCCCGGACGGGCGGTCGCTGGCGGTCCCGGGCACCGATGCGACGATCCGGATCTGGGCCCTGCCCGGCGGCGCCCCGCCCGTGATCCTCACCGGGCACGAAGGCCCGGTGTGGAACGTGGCGTTCAGCCCCGACGGGCGACGTCTGGCCAGCGCGGGTCAGGACGGCACGGTCCGGCTCTGGGACGCCGGCGGCGCGGGCACCCCACGGATCCTGCGCGGACACGAGGGGGAGAGCACGAGCGTGGTGTTCAGCCCGGACGGGCGGACACTGGCCAGCGGTGGCCATGACGCGACCATTCGCCTGTGGGACGTGACGGGACGGGGCGAGCCCCGAGTCCTGCGCGGGCACACGGCGGCGATCAAGAATGTGGCGTTCAGCCCCGACGGGCGGCTGCTCGCGAGCGTGAGCATCGACGGCACGGCCCGTGTGTGGCAGGCCAACGGGACCACGCCGCCCGTCGTGCTGCACGGGCACCAGGGCACGGTGGAGGGGCTGGCCTTCAGCCATGACGGGCACCGGCTGGCCACCACGAGCGACGACGCCACGATCCGCGTCTGGTCCCCCACGGGGAGCGGGGATCCGCTCGTGCTGCGCGGCCACGAACGGGTCGTGTGGGGCGCGGCGTTCAGCGCCGACGGGACCAGGCTGGTGTCCGCGGGCGACGACGGAACGCTCCGCGTGTGGGATCCGGGAGGCATGGGTCTTGTCTCGGTGCTGCGCGGCCATGAGAAGGAGGTGTGGGTGGCGGCGTTCGCCCCCGAAGGGCGGCGGGTGTTCAGCGGCGGTGTGGACGGCACCGTACGGAGCTGGGACTGGCCGGCCGGCACGCACCACGTGCTGACCCGGCACGATGACGAGGTGGTGGGCCTGGCCGTGAGCGGTGACGGGCAGCGCGTGGCCAGTGCCGGTGCGGACGGCACGATACAGGTCGTGGACGCCGGCGGTGGCGCGAAGCCCGCGGCGCTGCGTGGCCACGAGGGTGTGGCGTGGAGCGTCGCCTTCAGCCCGGACGGCCGGTGGCTGGCCAGCGCCGGCCTCGATGGCACGCTGCGCATCTGGGACCTCACGGGCACGCGGCTCCCGCTGGTACGGCGGGCGGACCCCAAGCAGATCCGCTACGTCGCCTTCAACCCGGACGGCCGCCGGGTGGCCACCGGCGGTCAAGACGGCACCGTACGGATCTGGGACGCTCACCGTGACGTGCCCCCGTTGATCCTGCGCGGCCACCAGGGCCTCGTATGGGCGGTCGCGTTCAGTCCGGACGGGCGGCGCCTGGCCAGCGCGGGCACCGACGGCACCGTCAGGGTCTGGCCCATGGCCGGGGGAGGAGAGCCCCTGGTGCTGCGCGGCCACCAGAACATGGTGTGGTCCGTCGCCTTCAGCCCCGACGGCCGCTGGGTGGCCGGAACCGGGCACGACGGGACCGCCCGCATCTGGCGCACCGACGTGGCCACCCCTCCCGTGACGGTGGGCGGCTTCGCCGCCACCGTGGAGGGCATCGAGTTCTCCCGCGAGGGCAGCCTGCTGGCCACCGCGCACGGGGACGGCACCGTGCGCCTGTGGCGCTGCACCGCTTGTGAGCCGGTCGGCGACCTGCTCGCCCGCGTCGATCGGCGCCTGGCGAAAAACTGATCACAGTACGGCCACCACCAGGCTCCGGACCTACCGCGCCATCGAGGACCTCGGCCGGGTGATCCGCACCCGCAGACGTGTTGGGATGTCGCGTGCGCCATGATGGGGCGGTGGATTTCGAGCCATATCGAGCCGAGTTGGTGGCGTGCTGCTATCGGATGGTGGGTTCGTTCCACGAGGCTGAGGACCATGTGCAGGAGACGATGCTGCGGGCGTGGAAGGCCCGGGATCGGTACGACACCACCCGTGCGTCGTTGCGGACCTGGCTGTATCGGATCGCGACAAACGTCTGCCTGACCGCGCTGGAGGGCCGCGCGCGGCGGCCGTTGCCGTCCGGGCTGGGCACGCCCAGTGATGATCCCGGGGCGCCGCTCGCACCGGCCTTCGACATTCCCTGGCTGCAGCCGTTTCCCGACGCCCGGTTCGAGGTGGGGGTACGGGCCGACATGCGGCTCGCGCTGGTGGCGGCGATGCAGACGCTGCCGCCGCGACAGCGGGCCGTGCTCGTGCTGCGCGAGGTTCTGGAATTCAGCGCCGCCGAGGTGGCCGTCCAGCTCAGCACCACGGTTGCGGCCGTCAACAGCGCCCTGCAGCGGGCCCGCGCCGCCCTCGCCGAAGCGGGCGAGGCCACGGACGTCAGCGAGGTCGGCGAGCCGGACGACCCGAAGGTGCGCGAGGTGATCGAGCGGTACATGCGGGCGTTCGAGACGGCCGACGTCCCCGCACTCGTGCGGCTCCTCACCGACGACGCCGTCCTGGAGATGCCGCCCGTGCCGCTGTGGTACCGGGGGAGCCACGACTACGGCCTGTTCATGCGTCGCGTGTTCGACATGCGCGGGACCGGCTGGAGCCTCAGGCGCCTCACCGCCAACGGCCAGCCCGCGCTGGCCGCGTACGCCCCTGAGCCCGGTGGCGGGCATCGTCTGCACACGCTGCAGGTCTTCACGGTCACCGGCGGCCGGATCGCGCGCAATGTCGTCTTCGCCGATCCCGGCGTGTTCGAGGCGTTCGGCCTGTCCCAGGAGATTTTTTCAACATGTTCGACGGGTTGCGATGAGTCCGGCTGATGCCGCCGGTACGTACGGGTGAGCATCGAACGAAAGGGACACCCATCGTGAGCGTCATCGTCATCGAGTTCATCACCCTGGACGGGATCGTGTCCGACCCGGACGGCTCCGCCGGCACACCGGCCGGGGGCTGGGCGTTCCGGCACGGGCCCGAAACGGTCGCCGGGGACAAGTTCCGGCTCGGCAGCGTCCTCGACGACGGCGTCATGCTGCTGGGACGGAGCACTTGGCAGCTGTTCTCCCGGCTCTGGCCGGGCCGCGACGATCCGTTCTCCTCGCGGATGAACGCCGTGCCGAAACTGGTCGCCTCCCGCACGCTGATCGACACCTCAGCCTGGGCCAACTCGCAGGTCATCGACGACGACCTCATCGACGCCGTCAAGCGCGAGCAGCGGGATGTGGTCATCACCGGAAGCCTGAGCGTCGTCCATGCGCTGATGGCCGAGGACCTGATCGACGAATACCGGCTGCTGACCTTCCCCACCATCCTCGGCTCCGGCGATCGGCTTTTTCCCGCGGGTGGGCCACCCGCTTACCTGGAGTGCCTGTCGGCCGAACCGGCCGGCGCCGCCGTCCTGACCCGGTATGGGCGGGAGGCACGATGACTGTGGTTTCCTGGCCTTGATGCGTGGCGGCGACACGGGCACGGTTTTCCGATGGCCGGTCTAGGCCGGGCCTTTCGATCTTGGAAAACCGTGCCCGCCGCTGCTCAGGCGAAATCAGTTGGCGGGCTCGCCGAACCAGCGGGAGAGGTGGACGTCCAGGTCCTGCTGATCGTCGCCGATCCAGGCGACGTGGCCGTCAGGGCGTAGCAGGACGCACGGAACATCCAGTTCCGCAGTGGGATCCGCGAGGTGATCGACCCGGTCTGACCAGCCGCCGGCGGTCAGGCGTTCGGTGCGGTCCAGCAGCAGGCCGCGGCCGCGATGCAGCAGACCGTAGAGGTTGCCCTGTTTCACGTCGATGTCGCGCAGGCGGCGGCCGAGCAGGTCGGGGCCGTCGCCGAAGTCGTAGCGGATGCCGATCGCGGTGATCTTCTCGATCAGATGGCGGTTCACCTCCTCGAAGTCCATCAGTTCGGTGAGCAGCCTGCGCACGGCCCGCGGGCCCGGTTCGGTGGACTGCAGTTCCATCTGGGCGCGGGTGTTGTCCAGCACGTCCGCGGCGACCGGATGACGTTCGGCCTGGTAGGTGTCCAGCAGTGTTTCCGGGGCCCAGCCGCGGATCTGTGCGGCCAGTTTCCAGCCGAGGTTGAATGCGTCCTGAACGCCCAGGTTGAGGCCCTGCCCGCCGGTGGGTGGATGGATGTGTGCCGCATCGCCGGCCAGCAGCACCCGCCCGACCCGATAACGTTCGGCCAGCCGGGTGGCATCCCCGAAGCGGGACATCCAGCGCGGGGAGTGCACGCCGAAATCGGTTCCGGCGATGGCGCGCAACTGTTGTTTGAAATCCTCGAGGGTGGGCGGTTCCGCGCGGTCGCTGACTCCCGCGGCGGGGACCACGACGCTGTGGACCCCTTCACCGAAGGGCCGGAGCCAGAATGGCTGGTGGGTCTCGCGGAGCTCGGCCACCTTGGCGGCGATCTCCTCCTGCGGTACACCCACTTCCATCTCGCCCATCAGCGTCTCGATCCGCGAGGGCTCGCCGGGGAAGCCGACGCCGAGCAGCTTGCGCACCGTGCTGCGCGCGCCGTCACAGCCGACGAGGTAGCGCGAACGCAGTTGTTCCCCGTCGGCCAGCTCGACGGTCACACCCTCGTCGCCCTGCTCGAAACCGGCGACCGCGCAACCGTGCCGGACCTGCGCGCCCAGTTCGATCGCACGTTCTTCGAGCAGACGCTCGATGACCGGCTGCGGGATGCCCAGCAGATAGGCGTGCGCGGAATCCAGGCCCTTGGGCGCGGGTTTGGGGATGGCGGCGAAGAAGCCGGCGGCCGGACGCTGTCTACCATGCCGGAGAACGCGATCCAGCAGTCCGCGCATCGCCATCAGCTCGAGACTGCGAATATGCAGACCGACTATGCGGACGAACGACTTGGGCTCGGTCTCCTTTTCCAGAACGAGTACCCGCACATCGTGCAGCCGCAGCTCGGCGGCCAGCATCGCACCGGTCGGCCCGCACCCGGCAATGATCACATCGAAGGTGCGGGACGCGCGATCGGCCGGTGACCGGAGAACTCCGGGGACGTCGCCCACCGTGGAGTCACGCTCGGCCCTGTCGTTCGACGGCGGCTCGGCGGTGACCTGCTGAGAGTGCATAGGTGTTGCCTTTCGGGAGTGCCTTGTTGGCGAGGCGCTCCCGGCGACACCTACGTCGATCGCCCGACCGTGACGGCAAGGGGGAGCACCCACATCGATACAGCGTTCATGGGGCTCACCTCCTCGGGCGGTGTCACGATCAACTGCAAGCTACAAGCCCGGGCATCATCCCGTCCAATCCTTTACCGGCCACGTGATCACTCCGAACGGGCCCGTGCGGTTGCAGGGCGAATCCGGAGTGGCGCTGGTGGAGACTTCTGCCAGTTCGTGAGATGCCGGGAAATTTCAGATCATGGGAGGTCCGTATTCGGCTGTGTGGTCACTCCGTATCTGACACGGACGTGATCAACTGATCGGGGGCAATCTTGGGACGTCGTGAGCAGCCGCTGGATCCGCTGGTGGGACCCGTCGCCCGCTTCGCCTCCGAGCTGCGCAAGCTCCGGCAGGACGCGGGCGGCCTGACCTACCGGGCGATGGCCAGGCGCGCGCACTATTCACCCGCGACCCTGGCGCAGGCAGCCGCCGGTGACCGGCTGCCGTCGCTGCCCGTGGCCCTGGCCTACGTCGAGGCGTGCGGCGGCGACGCCGAGGAGTGGCGGGCCCGCTGGCAGGCCGCCGACCGGGAGGCCCTGGAGAGGGCGGCCGAGCAGGACGACGCGCCGGCGCCGTATCCGGGGCTGGCGCGGTTCGAGGTGGAGGATCACGGGCGCTTCTTCGGCCGTACGGCGCTCGTCGAGCGGCTGGCCGGGCTGAGCCGGGCCCATCGGCTGGTGCTGCTGGCCGGGGCGTCAGGGAGCGGCAAGTCCTCGGTGCTGCGCGCGGGGCTGGTGCCGTACCTGGGCGGTTCGATCCGGGTGCTGACGCCCGGCGCCAGGCCCCCGCGGGAGCTTCCCGGCGCGGAGCTGATCATCGTGGATCAGTTCGAGGAGGTGTTCACGCTGTGCGTCGATCCGGTGGCGCGCGGCGCGTTCATCGACGCCCTGCTGGAGCGCGCGCGGGACGAGAGCGGGTCACGGGTGGTGCTCGCCGTGCGGGCCGACTTCTTCGGACACTGCGCCGGGCACGGGGCGCTGGCCGAGGCGGCGCGCGACGCCACCGTGCTGGTGAGCCCCATGAGCGCCGCCGAGCTGCGGGAGGCGATCATCAGGCCGGCCGCCGGCGCCGGTCTGGTCGTGGAGCGGGAGCTCACGGCGCGGATCATCGCCGAGGTCGAGGGGGAGCCCGGCGGCCTGCCGCTCATGTCGCACGCCCTGCTGGAGACGTGGCGGCGGCGCCGGAGCAGGACCTTGGCCCTGGCCGCGTACGAGGCCTCCGGCGGCATCCACGGCTCGATCGCCCGTACCTCGGAAGACCTTTACGCCGGGCTCACCGCCCGGCAGCAGGAGCGGCTGCGTCACCTGCTGCTGCGCCTGGTCAACCCCGGCGATGACGCCCAGGACACCCGCCGTCCCGCCGATCGCGCGGAACTGGCCACCGAGGACGCGCAACCCCTGCTGGAACGGCTGGCCGAGGCCCGCCTGGTCACCCTCGGCGAGGATCAGGTGGATCTGGCGCACGAGGCGCTGCTCACGGCCTGGCCCCGGTTACGCGGCTGGATCGAGGAGGACCGCGAGCGGATCCGGCTGCAGCGCCGCCTGACCGAGGCGGCCACCGCCTGGCGGGATCACGATCGCGACCCGGGCGGCCTGTATCGCGGGGCGCGCCTGGCGGCCGCCTGTGAGCAGTTCACCGCCGCGGAAGAGCTCACTCCGCTGGAACGCGAGTTCCTCGCCGCCGGCGTCGCCGCCAGGGACGGCGAGCGGCGCTCCCGTACGCGGCGGAGGGCGGCGATCTCGGGGCTGCTCGCCCTGACGCTGGTGGCGGGCCTGCTGGCCTGGCAGCAGAACACGACCAGCCGGACCCGCCAGCGCGAGGCCGACGCCCGCCGCGCCATCGGCGTCGCGGAGAGCCTGCGCGAGACCGACCCGGTCACGGCGATGCGCCTCAGCCTGGCCGCCTGGCGGGTGGCCGACCTGCCCGAGACCCGCTCGGCCCTGCTCGCGGCGGGCGAGCAACGGCAGCAGGACGTCTTCATGGACCCTGACGGCGAGCCCGGCACCATGCGCTACCTCAGCGCCGACGGCCGCACCCTGGTGAGCGTGGGCGCCGGCCAGGTCTCCACCTGGGACCTGGACACCCACCGCAGGACGGCGCTCTGGCCGGGGCTGGGGGACGGCCACGAGCTGGTGGGGGTACGGAAGGGGGACGCGTGGACGCTGCCCATGTGGGGTCAGGACCTGGCGGTGTCGTCGTGGGACCTGGTCGCGGGCCGCCACGACGACAGGGAGCTGGGGCCGGCGAAGGACGGATTCGAGATGGGGGTGAGCGGGCGCGGCGCCATCGGCTACAACGCCGCCGGCTCGACGTACCGGATCCTGGTGTGGGATCTCGCCCGGCGGCGGGAACTCCTGGAGGTGAGAGTTCCCCGGAAGGCGCCGTCGACGCTGATGTCGACGTGGGACATCGGGCCTGCCATGCTGCGCGGCCAGGGCGAGAAGCGGGATTACACCGATGCGGGCTTTCCGGACGCCACCCTCAGCCCGGACGACCGGTACCTGACGCTGTGCGTTCCCGGGCAGCGGTTGCAGGTGTGGGACGTGCGGGCCCGCCGCAGGATGGACACGCCCTGGGCGCCAGTCGTGAACCGGCGGCAGTGCCAGTACGAGCTCGTGCGCTTCACCCCGGACGGCCGGCGCCTCGCGGTCGTCTCCGAGGAGGCGGTCCGCCTGTGGGACCTCGCGTCGGGCGCGGAAGTGGCGTCCATCGCCCAGCGGGACGTCAAGGAGATCGGGTTCAGCGCCGACGGGACGTTCCTGGCCGCCGCCGACGGGCTCGACCTGCTGGTGTGGCGGGTCTCGTGGCCCGAGCAGCCCGTCGTCCGGCATTCCCTCATGGGCGAGCAGGTGGCCGATCTCCGCGTCGACCCGCGGGCCGGCCGTATCCGGTACCTGAGCGGCACCGGCAGGGCCTGGCCGGCCACCGTGCGCACGCTCGACGCGGGCCCGGCCCTCACCTCCCGGTGGGAGGAGGACGTGATCCACAAGGCCGTGTTCAGCCCGGACGGTGACCTGCTGGCGCTCGCGTACGAGCTCAAGGAGCCGCAGGGCGTGCGGCTGCGGCTGCACCGGCCGCTGTCCGGCGGGCCGCGCGTCGATCTGCCGCAGATCCCCTGCCCGCATCCGCCGGACATGCCGAGCTGCTCGGTCCTGCTGGCCTTCGCCTCGGACGGGCGGACGCTCGCCTTCGGCGCCGCCCCGACAGATCACCCCGAGCTGCCGGTCCGGGTTTCGCTGTGGGACGTGGCCGGCGGACGCACCACGGACACGCTCGTGGTCAAGGATGGGGAAAGTGAGCGGGGACTGGCGATGCCCGGAGCGATCGCCTTCGCTCCTGACGACACCTCGCTGCTGGTCGCCCAGGGACCCGAGCTGGGGGCGGCGAAGATCTGGGACCTGCGCACCCGCACTGTCACCAGGACGCTGCCCGGCGTCACCGCGCACCGGCTCGCCCTCCACCCCGGCCGGCGGCTCGCCGTCACGTCGATCGGCGATGTCGTGGATGTGCGGACGGGAGCGAAGAATCCTCCCTCGACCAGTCCCGGCCCCGGTCAGGCGCAGGCGTTCAGCCCCGGCGGCCGTTACCTGGCCGCGGGCGACGACTCGGGCAAGACCGTCCTTTGGGACGGTGCCGTCAAGCGCCGCGTCGGCGTGCTCGGCGCGTCCGCCACGGGCGGTTCGGGTCGGCGCAGGGCGGTCACCGCGCTGGCGTTCTCCCCTGACGAGTCGATGCTCGCGGTCGGCACCGGCGACGGCACGCTGCGACTGTGGGACGTCG
>NZ_JBHSPA010000013.1:57269-124696 GCF_042656245.1 Nonomuraea insulae | reverse complement strand
CGGCGCCGACGGCGGCACGTTGTACGCCGCCGGGCAGCACGTGCCCGTCGAGCGCTACGACCTCGCCCCGGCGGTCGCGGCGGCGGCGGTGTGCCGCCGGACCGGCGGCGGCTTGCCGGAGGCGGATTGGCGGGCCTCCTTCGCGGGGCTCCCGTACCAGCGGACCTGCCCGGCGGCGGAGAGCGTCCCGGACGACTGACCGGGAGGAACGCTGCACACGGCCTGCAAGCGACGACCGTCACCTGGATGTGGTTTGCACAGCGATCTCTTTGGCGGGGTCCGGGTCGGCTTGCGGGCGCGCGCTGCGCAGTGCGGTCTCGACGCGGCGGTTGCTGGTCATGGTCGCGGTGACGGCGGTCATGGTGAGCAGGAGGCCGGCGGCGGCGTAGAGCGGGGTGCGCAGGTCGTAGGTGGTGGCCAGCCAGCCGCCGAGGAAGGCGCCGAAGGGGGCGGCGCACATGGCGAGCATGCGGGAGGTGGAGGCGACGCGGCCCATCAGGTGGGCCGGGACGATGGCCTGCCGGAGGGAGGGCCCGAGCACCATCGTGGCGCCCATGCCCGCCCCGCAGACGGCGAGCGCGAGCCCGGCCACGTACGGGTTCGGGGCGGAGGCGAGGCCCAGGATGGCGAGGCCCTCGATGGTGGCGGTGCAGGTCAGCGCGGTTCCGGTGCCCAGGCGCCGGCCGAGGAAGGAGGCGATGCCCGCGCCGAGCAGGCCGCCGGTGGCCTCGGCGGTGAGGAGCAGGCCGAAGCCGAAGGCGCCGATGCCGAGGCGTTCGTGTGCGAAGAGGGCGAGTACGGTCTCCACGGCGAGGAAGGCCACGTTCCCGACCGCCGGACGGAGCGCGAGCCCGAGCAGCAGCCGGTCCTGGAAGACGTAGGAGGCCCCGGCCCGCGCCTGCCGCAGCAGCGACTCGCGGGCGCTTGCGGCCGGGCGCGGCACGGCGGGCAGCGACCGGACGAGCAGTGCGGACAGCGCGAACGACACCGCGTCGGCGAGCAGCGGAACCGAACGTCCGAGCGCGAGCAGCGCACTGCCCGCGGGTGGCCCGGCGAAGCCGGACGCCGCGGTCTGGGCGCCGCGCAGGCGAGCGTTCGCGCGTTCAAGCTGGGCGGGGTCGCGGCCGAGCAGATCCGGCAGGTACGCCGTGGCGGCCGTGTCGAAGAACAGCCCGCCGAGGGCGAGCAGGAACGCGAGGGCCGCCAGCAGCGGGACGCTCAGCACGTCGAGCGCCGCCGCAGCAGCGGGTATGGCGAGCAGCACCGCACGCGCGGCGTCCGTGACCCACATCGTGCGGCGGCGGTCCCAGCGGTCCACCAGCGCACCGCCGAGCACTCCGAACAGCAGCCAGGGCAGTGTCCCGGCGGCCGTGACGACGGCCAGCGCCATCGGATCCCGGGTCAACGTCAATGCCAGCAGCGGCAGCGCGGCATGCGTCACGCCGTCACCGAGCGAGGACACCGTCTGCGCGGTCCACAGCCGCCCGAACCCGGTGGGCAGCTTCGCCACATCATTTGTCAGATTCGGAGTCACTTGGCGTCCCCCTCGACCTGCCGGCGCGGAGCCGGCCGGAACAGCGCGAAGACCAGCGACACGTCTGGAAGCGATGGATCGGACAGCGTCCGGTACTCATCTGCCAGTGCCTGCAGGCGCGCCCCCAGCTCCGTGAACTGCTCCTCGGTGAGTCGCAGATGTGCCATTCGTACGTGCCGCTCGCCATCCACCGGCGACGCCTCCAGGTCCGCCACCGCATTCCGCAGCAGCACGTCCGGTTGCCCCGGCCCTGGATCCGGCAGCTCGATCGACCGCGCGGCCATCGCGTAGTACCGCTCGGTGACCCCTCTCACTTTCCGCGTCCGCACCACCTTCACCAGGCCGGCCCGCTCCAGTAACCGCACGTGATAGCTGGAACTCCCCTTCGCAAGGCCCACCCGCTGGGCGATCTGCGTGATCGTCGCCGGCTCGAAGCGGAGCACGGCCATGATCCGGTGACGCGTGAGATTGGAGACGGCGCGTAGTTGCTCGTCAGTGGTGACGTGAAACGTCTCGGGGAGATCATCGGTAGGCATGCGGTCAATGGTCAACGATTCTTGACCATTGCGCAAGGGGCTTGGGCTCAGCAATATGGCGCTGATCTAGCAGCTCCTCGCGCTGACCGCTCTACGACAAGCGGTCAGCATCCGATTGCGACGGCTCCTGGCCGCTCTGCCCGGTCCTGGAGGGGGCTATTTGGTCTCGCCAGGCTTGCCGGTGTGGTCGTTGGTCTGCTCGCCGGTGTGAGGGCCGGTTTCGGTGGTGGCCGATGATGTGGGGCGGGCGCCAGACTCCGCCGGTGGCTCGCTCTTGTTTTCGTGGGAGGTGGCCCAGACGGCTTGGAAGGTGATGCCGAAGGCGAGGATCACGGCGGTCACGGCGGTGGCGATGAGGTTTCTGATCACGGTGATCTGTCCTTTGAACGGTACTAATCTTTGGGGGTTTCTCCCGGTTTGCCGCCTCGCTCGCACCCGTTGGACGGGTCATGGCCGGCGCTCGTGGAGGCGGAGGTCTGCGGCGGGCACTCGTTCGCGCTGCCGGCGGTCTCATCCAGAGTGAGTTGGCTGAGGTAGGCGGCGAACGCGATGATCGCGGCTGAGATGCCGTAGGTGATGCGGCGTACGCTTGTGCATCGGCCTTCTCCTGGGGGCGTGCGTAGGGTTGAGCGGATCACGCTGACTACCAGCTGTAGTCTTCGATGTGGATGTCGTGCTTGGAGACGCCGGCTGCTTTGAGGCTGTCGCGGACCAGGTCGTTCCATGGCTGAGGGCCGCAGACGAAGACGTCGCTGTGGGCGATGCCGGGCGCCAGATGCCCGAGCGCGTGCTCGTCGTTCAGATCCGCCGGGACGTCGCCGGGCAGCCAGGAGCCGGGTGCGCGGCGGGGGCCGACGAGCAGGTGCGGGGTGATGCCTCTGCGCTGCGCCAGTTCTTCGAGCTCGTCCAGGTGGATGGCGTCGCCGATGCTGCTGATCCGGTAGATGAGGGTGACTTCGCCAGGCTCGTACGGGGCATCTTGGAGGATTCCGGTGAACGGTGTGATGCCGACTCCGGCCGCGATCACCACCATGTGCGGGTGGCGTCGGACGTCTTCGGTGAGAGTGCCGTATGGGCCTTCGATCATGACCCGGGTGCCGGGCCCGAGCTTGGTGGCGCGGTCGCTGCCGTCGCCGATGGCCTGCACGGTGATGCGGAGCCTGTCCGGGCGAGGCGCCGCGGAGATGGTGTAAGGGTGGCCGCGGGTCCAGCCCGAGCCGCCCAGGAAGCGCCAGATGAAGAACTGGCCGGACTTGGTGCGCAGCCGATCCAGGTCCCGGCCTTCCATCACGATCGAGCTGACGCCGGGCGTCTCGGCCTTGACCTCGATGACGCGCAGCCGATGCCGCAGCGATCGCCGTAGCGGGTGGTAGACGCGATAGACGAGCGTGGTGATGAAGGCCGCCAGCAGCATGATCCACCAGAACGCCTGCGTCCACAGGTCGTGAAAGTGGGTCCCGTCGAAGATCTGGTGCGGGAAGGCCAGCGCCATGCCGAGGTAGGAGTACAGGTGGATGAGGTGCCAGGACTCATATCGCAGGCGCTCGCGGGCCACCCGGATCGATGTCACCACCACCACGATGATCATGAAGGTGCCCAGGCTGGTCAGCAGCATCCAGGAGTCGCCGATGAACACCTGGTAGAGCGCGGCGAGCGGTCCTCCGCCACGCCCCTCACCGGCGCGGGTGATCGCGAACAGCACCACGTGCGCCATCATCAGCCAGAACGACCAGTAGCCCAGCAGCCGGTGGCGGTGCGCGAGCAGGTCGTGGCCCCAGGACTGCTCGACCCATGGGATGCGGGCCAGATAGATCACTTGCAGCGCCATCAGGGTCTGCGACAGCAGCCCCGTCAGCAGCGCCTGCGATTCGATGGCGTACTGCGGGTAGACGAAGGTCTGCAGAAACCCTCCGGTCCGCGCCCAGATCCAGACGGTGAGCACCACACTGGCGATCGCCAGGACGCCGAGCAGGTCGGCCTTCCACAGGGAACGGGGCCGTCGTTTGGCGTGGGTCGCCCGCGGCGCGGTTGTCGTACTCATGGCTTCACCCTGACCGGCGATCTTGTGACGAGATTAAGAGTCCGGCACGTGGGTGCCGGGCCGGCTCGGAGCGGATCCCTCCGCCGGCGCCCTCAGGCATGGTCGCCGCGCGGGCGCGGATGAGGTGAGCAGTCCCCAGGTGCTCTTAACCTGCTTTGTGAATTGCCTGGCACTGTGAAGGCAGGCGGCGCGCCGGCAGAGGTCGCCGCTGACGTGTGGTGGACGGCGTGAGGTGGTGGTCAGGGTTTCTCAGCGGACACCGTGCGCGCTCGTGGTCGATGATGACCGGGGTGTGCGCCAGGCGTTGCGGCTCGGATTGAGTGTCGAAGGCTTCGAGGTGCGCGAAGCCGCTGACGGGGGCACGGCGTTGAGTTCCCTTGAGGAGGTGCTGCCCTCCATCGTGGTGCTCGACGTCACGATGCCCGGGATCAGCGGAGTGGAGGTCGTGCGCCGCATCCGGGCGCAGGGCCGGACCATGCCGATCTGCATGCTGTCAGCGCGCGACGAGGTCGATGACCGGGTGGCCGGGCTGGCCGCCGGAGCCGACGACTACGTGGTCAAGCCGTTCTCGCTGGCTGAACTTGCCGCCCGATTGCACGCTTTGGTGCGGCTGCACCAAAGCCAGGCCCGGCGTCCGCTGGTGTTCGGCGATCTGACGATCGAGCCCGTCCGCAGGTTGGCAGCGCGCGGCGGACGCGACCTGGAACTGACGACCCGTGAGTTCGATCTGCTCCTCACCCTGGCCCGGTATCCGGGCCAGGTGCTCAGCCGCACGCAGTTGCTGGAACACGTGTGGGGCTACACCTGGGACGTCGACACCAACGTGGTGGACGTGTTCATCGGCTACCTGCGCAAGAAGCTGGAAGCCGGAGGCGAGGCGAGGATCTTGCAGACAGTCCGCGGCGTCGGATTTGTGTTCCGCCCATGAGACGGCTGCCGCGCAGTCTGCGTTCCCAGCTCACCGCGAGCGTGGCGCTGCTGGTCATGGTCGGCGTCGCGCTGTCCGGCCTGGCCATGCTGCTGCGCACCGATCACCGCGACCGCGCGGACCTCGACCGGCAGCTCAGCTCGCGGGTGCTCAAGGTCGGCCAGGACGCCGGCAAACTGCTGTCCGGGCCCGCGCACGAGGAACGCTCCGACGACTACGGCGGACTGCTGGCCGGCAGCCAATCCCTGGTACGGCTGACCTCACAGGGACGCGTCGTCGCCCAGCGCGGCGAACGACCCGCTGTGCCGCTGCCGATCGCCACCAGTAACGGGTTCACCACGATCGAGGTGGGCGGCCAGACCTGGCGCTCGCTCGTGCAAGCCCTGGATGCCGAGGGCGACTACCAGGTTCAGGTCCTGCAGGACCTCCAGCCCATCGAGGACCGGCTCAGCGACAACGCCCGGCTGCTCGTGGGCATCACTTTGCTGGCGACGCTCCTGGCCGGAGCCGGGGTCTGGTTCGTCATCCGGCTGATCCTGCACCCCCTGCAGCGGCTGCGCCACGCGGCGCTGAGCGTGGACGCCGAAGCCCCAGCCGGCCAGTTGCCGGTGCTCACCCGGCCACGCGAGGTCGCCGACCTGTCCGACGCCCTGAACCGCATGCTGCACCAGCTACTGACCAGCATGCAGGCCACCCGCCGGTTCACCGCGGACGCAGGCCATGAACTCCGCACACCACTGACCAGCCTCGGGATGAACCTGGAGATCCTGCGCCGCGCCCCCGACCTGCCGCAGCAGAGCCGCGATCAGGTACTGGAGGCCATGATCGCCGAGCATCAGCGCATCACCACACTGCTGCAGGGCCTGCAGACACTGGCCCGCGGCGACGCACGAGCCCTGCCCGCTCCCGACGACATCGACCTGGCTGACCTACTCGACCAGGCCGTCCGGCAGGCGCGACGCCGCCACCCCACCATGACGTACCGGCTGTCGCTGCCGCCCCAGGAGCCGCCCGCCGTACAGGGATGGCCCGCCGGCGTGCGCCTGGCGATCGACAATCTGCTGGACAACGCGGCCCTGCACGGCCGCCCTGGCGGACAGGTGCGGGTCACCATGACGCTCGCCGCTTCCGAGGCACACCTCACGGTCGCCGACGACGGACCGGGCATCCCCGTCGAACTGCGAGAGCGGATGAAGGAACGCTTCACCCGGGGCTCCGCCACTCGCAGCGACGGCTCTGGGCTCGGCCTGGCCCTGGTCCAGCAGCAAGCACAGCTACACGGCGGCACCCTCGATCTCGGCTCCTCCGTCATGGGCGGACTCTGCGCATCCCTGGGTCTGCCGATCGCCCGGCCCCCACTTCGCGTGCGTTCGACGAGACATTAGATGGACGTTTGTGTCATGTTTCACGACGCCCGAAGGAGCCGAGCTTGGGTGGCGAAGTCGTCGACATGTCGGCTTGAGCGCGGATCTGAGTTCGACGGGTTCAGGCGACGGCGTACGCGCGGATGATCGTCTGAGTCACCCCGTTGCCGGCGGTGTCAGTGACCACCGCGCGCAGGGAGACGAACCCGGCCACACGGGGGTTCGGCACCGCGGCGGTCCAGCCCGACCCGGTACGGGTGACCGGGACGGACCGCCAGCTCCGGCCGTCGTCGGCGGACATCTCCAGCCGGATCGCTTTCGCCTCCGCTTTCGCGGCGCCGGGGTTGCGCTCGACCCACAAGGGCAGGCGGGTCACGCTGCCCGGCTTGGCGCGGTTGGAGTCGTCCAGGCCGTGCGGGTTGTAGCGGACGGCCATCAGGGGCAGCGGCTGCTCCTTGGCGGTGGTCGCGGACGAGAATGTCCAGGCCGTGTTCACCTCCGTGGAGAGCGTGGCCGGTCGGCGCATCGACGCCGTCAACGTGTAGGAACCGGACCCGGCAGGCAGGTCGGCCCGCAGCTCGCACCCTCCCGGCTCGTAGACCGCGCAGTTCGCCAGGGCGGCGGTGGCCAGTGTCTGTCCGTCCCTGACGAGGGTGGCGGTGCCGGTGGCGGCGGTGTCGAAACCCGATCTGCCGGGCTGCCCGTCGGCGAACAGTCCCACTGCCGAGAAGGCCAGCTTGTCACCGGTACGGACGCCGCCCGGCAGGAGGAACGACGGCCCGATGACCGCGGTGTTCCAGACTTCGCTGGTTTCGCCGCGCTTGGCGAGCCGGCCGACGTCGAAGGTCAGCGAAGTGCCGACCGCGAGCCCGCTCTCGTAGGTCATCCCGGGCGTGCGGTAGTGGACGAGCGTGCCGGGCAGAGGAATGTCCCCGACCAGCGGCAGCAACGAGGCGGCAGGGGCGCTGCCGTCCCCCAGCGAGCTCATCGGCGTGCCTGTCGCCGCCGCTCCCGGGGCTCGGAAGGTCATGGTGGTCTTCGCCAGATCCTGCTGCCTGGCGTGGTAGGTGGGATCGTCGGGAATGCCGCCGGCGCGGCGGTCGACGATGCTGTAGACGTACGGGCTGGGGGAGACGTCCTCGCTGCGCCAGATGGTCTTCAGCGTGTAGGCCAGATCCGGCAGGCGGATGGGAACGACGAAGAGCTCGCTGTTGGCGTCTCCGGCGCCGCTCCCTGTTGAGCCGATCCACGCCCCATGGGTCAGGTTGAACTCGAAGCCTCGCTGGAGCACGGCGCTCGGGTCGTCGAGAGCTATCTTGACCTGCTTGCCCTGACGCGTGTCCGCCGTCACTCGCCGGCCCCCGCCGTCCACCTCGAACGGGGAGATGGCGACCGTCTCGATCCGCTTTCCGTCGACCTTCTCCGCGATCCTGGTGAAGAGGTTCCAGCCGCCCTTGGGCAGCCGTACCGTGGCAGAGCCGTCAACGAACAACAGATCGTGCCTCTTCCCGGTCTTCGCGTCGTAGATCTCGCTCACCCAGGGATCGACCGGCTGGCCCTGCCTGCCGACGGCCGTGACTGTGACGTCGTAGGACTCCTGCTCGACGTAGGCGCCGGCGACTGTGCGGACCACCGTGTCCCCGGAGGCGGCGGTGATCGTTCCCGGGTAGTCGCCCGGCGCCTTGCCGGTGGCGTCGACGGTGAGGGTGACGGACGCTTCACCCTTGGCCGGGACCGTGACCTTGCCGGTGGGCAGCTTCAGCACCTCGCCCTGCGCCGACAGGTCCAGGGTGATCGGGGCGTCGCCCGCGTTGGCGTAGGTGATCGTCTTACTCGTCGTCCGTTCGCCGGAGCCGTTCCAGAGGAAGGCCGCCCACAGGCTGGCCTGCTTGGCCACGACCTGCTGCTTCAGCACCCTCGTCAGGTCGGCCAGCCCGGCGCCCTGCTGGTAGAGCGTGGCGCCCTCGGCGGGGGCGGCGCTGCCGATCAGCGCGGCCTTGAGTTGCGCGCCCGTCCAGTCGGGATGGCGCTGGGCCAGGATCGCCGCCGCCCCGGCCACGTGCGGGGCGGCCATCGAGGTGCCGCTCTTCGACACGTAGCCGCCCCCGACGGCTGCCGCCGTGATCTCCACTCCGGGCGCGGTCAGCTCGGGCTTGATCGCGTGATCGCCGACGCGCGGACCCGCGCTGGATTCCGGCGACATCCGGCCCTGCTTGTCGACCGAGCCCACGGCCAGCGCTGCGTCCGCGCTGGCGGGGGTGTACACCGACTGCTCCCGGCCCTCGTTTCCGGCCCCCGCCACGAAAAGAGTGCCGTACCGCTCAGAAAGCGTGTTGACCGCCTGCTCCAGCAGGTCCAGCTCGGGAGTGTCCGGCCCGCCGAAGCTCATGTTGACGATCTTGGCCTTGACGTCGGAGGCCGCCCACTCCATACCGGCGAGAATGGCGGATTCGGAGAGCCCGGCGGCACCGCCGACCTTCCCGATGGCCAACCTCGCCTCCGGCGCCACTCCGCGGTACTTCTCGCCCCGGCCCGCCACGATCGAAGCCACATGGGTGCCGTGTCCGTTCGAGTCGCGGATGTCGGGATCGTCGGTGAAGTTGTGCTCCTGTGCCACCGCGGCCTTCAGATCCGGGTGGTCGGGGTCGTAGCCGCTGTCGAGCACCGCGACCGTGACGTCCTTGCCGGTCAGACCCTGCTGCCACGCCTGCGGGGCGCCGATCTGCTTGACGCTCTCATCCAGCAGGAACGACCTGCGACCGTCCAGCCACAGCTTGGCGGCTTCCGATGTCAGGGCGCGGGCGCCGGTGAGCTCCCGCCAGGTCTGGGCGGCGTTCGCCTTGGTCACGCGCGCCGTGCTCATCCCGAGGCTGGACAGCCGCCGGATCTGCCGGGCGCCCGGCGATGCGGCGATCCCTTGCGAGATCACCGGGATGTCGGACCGGTCGGAGTCGCCGTACCCCCAGGCCAGTAACTGAGTGACGTCGAACAGCCGCCGGTCCAGCGCCCCCTTCGCGATCAGTGGCATCGCGTCCGATGGGATCACGTACAGATGGCCGTCGCGCACCTGCCGCGCGAAGTCGACCTGCCTGCCTGGCCCGGGGTCCACCCAGTGGCCCTTGCCGGTGACCACGACCCGGTCGCCCGTGATCAACGTCACCGCGTTCGCCTGCTGAGAGAGAGCCTGGGGCGCCGGTGTGAGGCCGGCCGTTCCCGCCAGGAGAACGGCGAGAACCGACTTGCCGAAGATCATGCTTTACCTTTCGTCCGCGGATGGATCACTGGGGGGACTGGTCCGTCCAGCCTGTGGTCAGCTTGATGAATCCCCTGTTCGCGCCCGCCACCCCTCCGTCCGCGGTGGGGAGCAGGTTGGAACGGATCACCCGGGAGGTCCTGGGGTCGACGACCAGCTTGATCTCCCACTCGCCGTCGGGGATCATCAGCTCCTCCCCGCCCTCGACCGGGCCCAGTCGCTGCACGCCCGGCAGCGTGGCGAGCGCCTTGAACGCCGCGGAGCGGACCTCCGCGGGCGCGGGCAACTCCGCGATCAGCGAAATCAGCGGGAGCAAGGCGATGTCCAGCTCGCCGGTGGCGCCCTGTTGCGCCCCGACGACCCGCTGCTTCAGCTCCTCGGGATCGGTCGGCAACGCCTCGAGGTCCTCGAAACCGACCTTGGTGCTCCCGGGACCGAGCCAGAAGTCGGCCGAGGGCTCTTTGACCACGCCGTCGCGGTTGCCCGGCACATACCTGCTCCACCGCCGGCCGTCGCGCGTGGTCCAGGTCTCGCCCCTGGGCCTGCCGTCCTCGCTCTCCCGCCTGACGTGCCAGTAGGTCCCGGAACCCAGAGGTGTACGCTCCGCGCTGGCGGCGGCCACGAGCAGGATGTTCTTGGCTGAGGTCAGCGGCAGGACCTCACCGGCGGAGGACGGTGGCTTGACGGGCGCGGCGGCCTGACCGGTGGCGATCACGACGGCGGTGGCCGCCGCGACCGCGGCGGCAAGGCCCGCGACCCGCATGGTCAGCGGCCGCCGGGAGCGCCGAGGAGCCGACGTACGGGCCATCACGGTCAGCAGCCGCCCCCGCGCGCCGGTCAAGGCGTCCGGGGCGGTTTCCGCCACCTCAGAGCGCAGACGCTTGATCAGCTCAAGGTCATTCATGCTCTTCCTCTCTCATCTCGACGGGATTGGCGCCGCCCATAGCGCGCGCGACCTTGCCTCGGGCGCGGGACAGGCGCGAGCGGACCGTGCCGATGGGCACCCGCAGCGCCTGGGCCGTCTCCTCGTACGTCAGATCGCCCCAGGCGATCAGCAGCAGCACGTCACGCTCACCGCGCCCGAGTTTCGCCAGCGCGGCGGCCAGGCGTTGCCGGGTGGCCGATGCGGAGACCCGGGCTGCCACCTGCTCGTCGAACGCCGCGACCACCGGGTCCTCGCCTGTGCGGGCCATGGCCCGGTAACCGCGCATTTCGGCACGCCGGTGCAGGCCGATGACGTTCGTGGTGATGCCGTACAGCCAGGGCAACGCCTCCTTGAAGCCGAACTCGTACCGGTGGCGCGTCTCGAAAGCCCTGGTGAACGCCTCGGCCACCACGTCCTCGGCATGGTCGGGCCCAATACGCCGCACGGCGTAGCGGTGCAACACGGCGGCATGACGATCGAAGAGCGTCGCGAAGCACTCCGGTGTGCGCAACGATGCTTCGATGATGGAGGAGTCGTCCCGGCAATCCACCAGCGTTGCTTGTCCGCCTGTCGATGGCTGATGGCCACTCGGAGGTGGAGGGTCCGTCAAGACGAGCTCCCGTTCTGAGGTTGTTGTCACGACCGTCTTTATCCGTTGGGCGCCTCAGAGTTCCCAGGTGATGTTCCGAACGGGTGGAGGCAGTCCTGATGGCGTACCGAAACGGCCATCGCCGCCAACGTCCGCCTGATCTCGAGAGCGGCAGTGGCACCTACGAGTCCACGTTCACCACGGTTCTACAGCGGGTGGACGAAGACCGGCGACATCACCGAACCCCCGCGTGTGTGACCTGGTGGAGTACGGCCCAGCCGTGCTCGGGGACCAGGCACGGCTCCGCTGTCCTTGCTGAGGCGTCGGCCACCGCGAGGCCGGTGTCGTCGAGCGGGAAACGGTGAGGGTGGTCGCTGAGGTTGAGCAGGGTCACGAGCCGGTGGCCCGCGCCGTCGGTCATCTCCAGCGCCGCCGCCGTGTTGCTCAGGTGGCGTACGGCGGTGCGAGCGCGGACCAGCCACGGGTGACGGCGGCGCAGGCCGGCCAGGCGCTGGTGCAGCCGGTAGGTGTGCCAGCCGTACGGTGCCAGGTCGTCCCGGTGGTCGGGGAAGCTCGGGCGTATCGCCTCGTCACCGCCTGCGCGCTCCTCCTTCACGCCGTGGAAGGCCTGCTCATCGCCGTAGTAGATGACGGGCAGGCCACCCACGGTGAACAGCACGGCCAGCGCGTGGCCCAGATGGCGCTCGTCGTCGAGCCGGCTGGCCAGCCTGGTCACGTCGTGGTTGCCGACGAAGGTGAGCGGGAGGAAGGACTCCAGGAAGCCGTTGTGCCGGTCGAGCGCCCAGGCCAGCTCGAACAGATTACGCTCATTGAGCGAGCTCCAGATGGCCTTCCACAGCTCGTACTGCGTGATGGAGTCGAGGCCGCTCGCCGTCGCGTAGCCCGCGTAGTCGCCGTGGATCACCTCGCCCGCGAAACACGCGGACGGGTGCAGCGGGCGCACCCGGTCGAGCGCCTGACGCCAGAAGGCGGGCGGCACGGCGTAGGCGGCGTCGAGCCGCCAGCCCGAGGCGCCGCGATCGAGCCAGTGGTCCATGACCCGGACAACGTGGTCGAGCACGTCGGGAGCGTCGTGGTTGAGCCGCACCAGCGAGTGGTGACCCTCGAAGGTCTCGTGGCCGTCGGCCGTGGGGCGGAACCAGTGCGCGGAACCGGGATCGCCGAACCTCGGGAAACTCCTGCCGACATGGTTGAACACCCCGTCGAGCACGACGCGGAGCCCGCGTTCGTGAGCGGCAAGGATCAACTCGTCGAAATCACGGTCGTCGCCGAGCCGGGGATCGATGGTGAAGTAGTCGGTCGTGTCGTAACCGTGCGTTTCCGACGTGAAGATCGGGCCGAGCTGAAGGCCGGAAACGCCCAGGTCAACGGCGTAGTCGAGCCACTTCGCCAGCCGTCGCAGACGGTGGCGGCGCGGCGTGCCGGAAGGCAGGGCCGCAGCCTCGGCGCCGGTGAAGCCCAACGGGTAGACGTGCCACCAGATCGAATGGTCCAGCCAGGAGGGCCCCGCCCCTGCCGCGATCACCATGTGACCGGGAGGGTGTCCACGCCGTACAGGGGCATCTCATCGCGGAAGCGGAGCCGTCCGGCGTCGGTCGCGAGCCTCAGACCGGGGAAGCGCCGGAGCAGCGCCGGGTAGGCGTCTTCGACGGCGACGCGGCGGCGGCCGGTGTGGGTGAGGGTCAGCAGGCTGAGCGTGCCGAGGGCGATCATGTTCGCGGTGGTCTCGTGGCCCGCCACCAGGAGCAGCACGGCCATGGCCGCCACCTGCCGCGTGGTCAGCTCGCCCGTGCGCACGCGCTGCTCGATCAGCCGCCCGATCAGGAACGACACGCTGCCCGCGCGCCGCTTGCCGGCCGGGCCGCGGGCGGGATAGCCAGGGCGGGCGGGGTCGGCGCTGAAGCGCGGGTCGGCCAGGACGGCGCGCACGTCGTCGTATCGGGTGACGAGCCACGGCGTGGTCCCGTCCCAGAGCCGCACCCGCGTGATCGGCTGTTCGGCGCGCAGCCGGCCGAGTTGTTCGGGCGGATCCAGCGGGCACGTACGCGGCATCGGGAACGCGCTCACGTCGGTCATCGGACGGCTCCACCGGTCGGCGCGTACGGGTGCGGGCTGCCGCTTCCGGGGTCGGCCAGCTCCGTCAGCAGGGCGGCCGCCAGGCCGATCACCTGGACCTCGGTCTCGTTCAGCCCATCCATCGCGGTGGAGAGCCAACGATCGCGGGCGGCCATGTCGCGGGTCAGCAGCTCGCGGCCCGCGGGCGTGAGGTCCAGCACTGACGCGCGCCGGTCGAGCGGGCTCGGCGTACGGGCGATCAGGCCCTCGTCCTCCAGTTCGGCGAACACGCGGGTCAGCGACTGCGGCTGCTGGTGCTCGGCGACGGCGATCTGCGTCGGGGTGCTGGAGCCGTGGCGGTACAGGTGCCCGAGCACGCTCACCTTGTTGCTGCTGAGCGCGTCGGGCGGGCGCTCGGTGCGCAACCGGCGGGCCAGGCTCGTGATCGCCCGGCGGGTCTCCGCCGCCACCTGACGTCGCGTCTCGGCTTGATCAGCTCTCATATTGATACGTTATCACGTACTTCTTTGGAGTTTTATCCGGATATATACGGGCAAATTGCTACGCAATGCTTACTATTGGCAGATGACTTCTCGGATGAAGGACGCCGCGGTCACCACGGCGGCCACGATCGCCAGCGTCGGTGTCGCGGCGGCCGTCATTCATGTCGCGCGCCTGCCCGCCGCTCTCCTTGTCGTGGCCGCCGCGCTGGGTCTGTCGCTGGGCCGGACGCGCCGGGACACGGACTGGCCGGACCGCGTCATCGCCCTCACCGTGCTGCCGGTCGTCGCGGCCGCGGCCGTCGTGACACACGCGCTGCTGGCTGGGCCCTACGCCGTGCTCGGCGCGGCGTTGTTCGTCCTCGCCATGAGCGTCACCGTCTGGGTGAGGCGTTGGGGCGGGCGCGCCACCGCCGCCGGGGCCCAGGCGTCCATGCCGCTACTCGTCGTGGTGCTCATGGCGCCGGTCGGTCTGCCGGACATCGGATGGACAGCGCTGATCGCCATGGTGACGTGCGGCGTGGTGCTGGGGATCCACCTGCTGACCGGGCCCCCGCCGGGACGGCGCGCGGACCCCCCGCCCCGGGGGCGGCTGCCGGCGAGCACCAAGATGGCGATCCAGCTCGGCGCAGCACTGGCGCTCGCCTTCCTCTGCGGCCGGCTCGTCCTGGGCGAGCACTGGCAGTGGGTGGTGCTGACGACCTTCCTTGTGTGCAGCGGCAACAGAGGGCGGGCGGACGTCGTGCACAAGGGAGTTTCACGGGTCGCGGGCGCGGTGGCGGGCACGGGCGGCGCGACGTTGCTGCTACCGCTGCTCGCGGGCAGTTCGGCGGCCCACGTCGCCGCCGTCGCCGCCGTCTTGGTGGCCGGCGTGTGGTTGCGGTCGTTCAGCTACGCGTACTGGGCCGCGAGCATCACCGCGGCGCTGGCCTTCGCCTACGCCTACTTCGGGCAGAGCGTCCCATCGCTGCTGGGAGGGCGCCTGGTGAGCATCCTGATCGGCGGTGCGATCGCAGTCGCGGTCTCGTGGTACGTGCTGCCGGTGCGCAGTACGGCCGTGGCCCAGCTGCGGGTGGCCGAGTCCGTACGTGTGCTGGCTCCCTTCCTGCAGAGCCTGCAGGAGCAGGTCGCCGGCCGCACCGGCGAATCGATGCCCGAGCACCGCGAGCGCTTCGAGCAGGCCGTCGGCCGAGTGGAGGAAATCGCCGCGCCCTTCGAAGCCCGACGGCGACTGCTGGGCAGATGGTGGGCCGACGGCCGGCGACACGCCGACGTCTTCGACACCCTCCGGGACAGCGCCAGGTCTCTGCGCGAGATCGCCGAACACGTCGAAGCCTCACCGAGCGGACGTCCGGAGCCCGACGTGGCGGCACTGATCGGCCAGGCCAGAAAGGAACTCGGCGCCCTGCGCGCGGGCGGCCGGCCCCGACCGGCGCCCGGCGGCGCCGAACTGTACGCGGCGTTGCGCCGGACGAGCGAGCGCCTGGCCGAAACGGCCGCGCGTACTACGTCATGACCCCCGGTTTGGCCAGCGCAGTTGTCCGTAAAAATCTACAACGTAAAGGCACTCGGTATGGATATTTTCCACCACACCCCAAAAGGCATGGGCTTCGCCCACACGCTCCGAACCAAGTAGCTACCCAGATCACCCGCGCCCCGGCCCAGGCGGTTTCGTGGCCTGGGCCGGGCGAATGCCTTGCGCTTGAGAGCTGGGCCGCCCAGCGCCATCGCCCACGAACCGCCCGGTCGGTGGCCAGCGCATCGGCCCGCCAGGAACCGTCCGGCGCCAAGACCTCCATCTCGGCGTGGGCACCGGCGTTGTGGGGGCGCGCGATAGGTTGCCCGTCATGACTGAACTAGGGTCCGTCACCTGGCCGCCTGTCCCGATCAAGACCGAGCGGCTGGTGCTCCGCGAGCCCGAGGCCCGGGATCGTGCAGCGTTCATCGAGTTGCTGGCGTCGCCAGAGGTGCACACCTACCTCGGCGGCCCCCGCCCGCGTGACGAGCTTGAGCGCGAGATGCCCGGGGTGCCCGAGGGGTGGCCCGGGAGTTTCGTCGTTGATCTCGACGGGGCGATGATCGGCCAGATCCTGCTCAGGAGAGCAACGGGGCACCGTCGCCCGGCTGCCGCGGGGAAGGTCGATCTCGGCTACCTGTTCCTGCCGCGGGCGTGGGGATTCGGGTACGCCACCGAGGCATGCGCGGCGGCACTCGACTGGTTCGACGGCGTCCTTCCCGGCGAGCCGGTGGTGCTCACCACCCAGAGCGCCAACGTCGGCTCGATGCGCCTCGCGGCAAAGCTGGGGTTCGCCGAGGTGGAGCGGTTCGAGGCCTGGGATGCCGAGCAGTGGCTCGGCCTGCGGTCCCCGGTCACGCCGTCCGCTTGATCCCGCGCTCGAAAGGTGCGCCGGCCGTCAGTCCCATGGCGGTGACGTCTTGTGCGCGGTGACGGCAAGCTACCGGAGCCCGAGAAGGTCAGTGCGGGGCCCGCCACCGTTAATCGACGTGTTCTTGCTCGGCGGCCGCGGCGTAGGCGGCGTCGAGGCGCTCGAACGGGCCTGGACCTTCGTGCGGCTTCGGCGGGGCGCCGAGGTGGCGGACGCGAAGCTCGTCCATGAGCTCCTCGATGAACGCCGGACCCTCATCGCGCATGAGCTGCTGCCGGCTCCGGAGCTCGTCGCTGCCCGGGCGCCAGTCGAGGCCCCAGTTGCCGAGGGCGTAGATGATCGGAAGTATCTGGATACCAGCTTCAGTGAGGCTGTAGCGCGCGCGCTGCCCCCGCGCGGCGGTGCCGCGGGTGAGGATCCCTGCCTCGACGAACCGCACGAGGCGGTCGGCGAGGATGTTCGAAGCGATGCCCTCGATCGACCCGGTGAGCAGCGCCCGAAAGTAGCGGCGGTCGCCGAAGATGACGTCGCGGAGCACGAGCAACGACCAGCGATCTCCGAGCACCTCGACGGCGGCGTTGATCGGACACCCGGACCGTGGTTCCACGATTCCTCCTTGACAGGTACTTCGCCCTACTTATAGTGGTTGCATAGTACAATCACTCTTTGGAAGAGGCGATGATGGGCCGCTTCGTTTATTCGATGCAGGTGTCCCTCGACCTGCGGATCGAGCAAGTTCCTGGAGACAACGGCGCTGGCGAGTGGCTGCGTATCCACGAGGAACTGCACCGCGAGTGCAACGCGCGGACGCAGGCGCTCGCGCTCATGGTCCAGGGCCGGGTCATCCACGAGGTCATGGAGGAGTACTGGCCACGGGCGCGCGAGGACGCGTCGCTGCCGGACTACATGCGTGAGTACGCCGAGATCTGGACCGCCAAGCCCAAGGTGCTCGTCTCCCGCACCCGCCTCAGCGCCGATCACAACACCCGGATCATCGGCGGAGACGACGCGATCGAGCAGCTCGCCGCCCTGCGGGCCGGAACCGACGGCAGCATCAGTGTGGGCGGCGCGGCGCTCGCGACGCAGCTGCTCCGGGCGGGGCTCCTCGACGAGTTGATGCTCTGGACCCATCCCGCGATCCTCGGCTTCGGCAGGCCGCTGTTCGACGACTACGACGTGCCGATCGAGCTCGACCTGCTCGAGCAGCGATCGTTTGAGCAGGGGGTCACGATGCATCGTTACGCCATCCGGGATGCAAAGGAGGCGGGCTCGTGCTGAGGCAGGTCGCGGAGGGTGTGCTGGTCCACGAGAGCGAGTTCTGCCAGAGCAACGCCGTTGTCGTGCACGGCCAGGCCGGCGTGTTGCTCATCGACCCCGGGGTGCAGGGCCACGAAATGGCCTGCCTCGCGAACGATCTGTCCGATTCGGGCCAGACCGTTGTGGCAGGCTTCTCGACGCATCCGGATTGGGATCACCTACTCTGGCACGCCCAGCTCGGCGCGGCCCCTCGTTACGGCACGGCCCGCTGCGCGGCCACCGTACGGGATCAGCTGTCCGAGCCGGACGCGAAGGACCGCATCGCCGCCCACCTGCTCGAGACGGAAATCGCCGGGCAGGTCCCGCTGGACCTGCTCGGCCTCATCACCGCCCTGCCCGCCGAGACGACGCAGATTCCATGGGACGGCCCTGAAGTCCGGATCATCGAGCATCAAGCGCATGCACCGGGCCATGCGGCGCTGTTCATCGAAGAACGCGGGGTTCTCGTCGCCGGTGACATGCTCTCTGATGTCTTGATTCCGATGCTCGACTTGGACGGCACCGCCGACCCGATCGAGGACTACCTCGCAGCGCTGCGGCTGCTGGAGGGCGTGGCGGGCGACGTCGATGTCGTCGTCCCCGGCCATGGGTCAGTCGGCGGAGCTGATCAGGTACACGCCCGGATCGAGCGGGATCGGGCGTACGTGCTCGCGTTGCGTGAGGGCCATGTTCCCAGTGACCCGCGGGTCGGCCCATCGGCCAAGCCCGGCTGGGAGTGGGTAAGCGATGTGCACGACGGGCAGGCCCAGCGCCTCGCCCGAAGAAGCGAGCGCGACGGGACGCCCGGCTAGCGATGCGCCATAACTACGGCCACCGGCCTAGCCGTTCCCGAGGCGATCGCCGAGCTCACGAGCCTGCTCGCGCCCGGCGGCGAAAACCGCTGAGCCGCGTACCTTGATCCTTCTCGGTGGCGACGGCGGAGGCGGAGAGGAGCGTCGCAGTGGCGAGGCTGCCCCAGAGGGCGGCCGAGCCGTGGGAGGCGAGGCCGGTGATGACCGCAGGGGAGACGGCGAGGCCGAAGCCCGTGGAGAGCTGGAAGCGGGCGAGGGCGCGTCCCAGGAGATGGACCGGGGCGAGGGCGGCGACGAGCGCGGTGGCGCTGCCGGCATAGATGATCTCGCCGATGGTGCAGACCACGGACACCGCGGCGACCGCCGGGGCACCCCAGCCGTGTCCCAGTGAGGTGGCCGCGAGGAAGCCGAGGTAGGACGCGGCGAGTACCACGCCGGCGAGAGCCAGCACGGTCCGCCGGGAGAAGCGGGACATCAGGACGGTGACCGGGATCTGCAGGGTGACCACCAGCACCGTGTTGGTCACGAAGATGGCTGCCGACCACACCGGGGACGCTTGCAACTGCGTCACCAGGATCAGAGGGAGTGCGATTTCGGGGAGGTTGAGGCAGAAGGCGTAGACCACGTTGGCGGCCAGTAGCGCGCCCATCCGGGGTGCGGGCTCGCCGGCGCTGTCCTTGGCCGGGGGAGCGGCCGGATGCGCGCGCAGGTGGACCGACCATGCCAAGGCCGCCGCGGCGAGATAGGCGAGTCCGGTGACGGCTGCCAGCGCGTGCAATGCGGTGGTGCCGCCCGCCAGGCATGCGGTGGCGAGGAGGGCGCCCGCGCCCAGGCCGGCGTTGCGCAGGGCGCGGCCTCCCGCGAGAGCGGCGTCGCGTTCCCGGCCGTGGGCGACCGTGGACACGAGAGCCGCATGGGCGGCCGGCCATGCCTGGTTGCCGATGCCGAGGAAGAGTGCCGCCGTCGCGAACAGCCAGACGTGCCCCGCCGGGGTGGCCAGCAGCAGCGCCACGCCCAGCACCCGCACCAGCATCGACGCCGCCACGACCGTGCTGCGTGCGCCCCGGTCCAGCCATCGGCCGACCGCGGGCATGCACACCAGACCCACGACGACGCCGACCGTCATGGCGATGCCGGTGACCGGCGCGGACAGCCTCAGCACCGTCACCCCGTAGAGCAGCAGAAAGGGCCGCAGCATGCCGGTGCCGAGCGCGTCCACGGCCAGGGCGACGGCATAGCGGGGGCCTCCGGAGGCACGGACGAGGGCGCGCGGCTGGATCTTGGTGGTGGTTGCCATGGCGTCAACGATGCGTTCGGCCGCCGGGCCGACTGTGTCAGTTGACGGACACCGTCAATCGACGCGGTCGCCGGCCATCCGACCAGCGATGATGAGGGGATGACGTTGAGGATCGACATCGGCGGCATGCCGTCCGGGCGACTGCGGTTCGCTGCCTCCCCGCTGGCCGAGCTGACCGCGATGCTGCACGTGCTGGCCGAACCCGCGCATCATCCGCAGCTCGCCGGCTGGGCCGGGGACGTCTGGGCCGGGCTGCGGCCAGAGCTGGCCGAGCGGTTGCGGGAGGCGGAGTTCCTCTGGCGTTCCTCACGAGCCGACTTTCTGGTCCCCGCTCATCCTCGGCCGGCCCTCGCCGAGGAGCTGGACGATGTGGACCGGATCGACGATGAAACCTATGTGACCGCCGCGCTCGTCACCACGTGCGGCAGCAACCGGGTCCACTTCGCCGCGCCGTCGCCGCTCGCCGACGCGACGGCGCGCGAGCGGGCCCTGGACCTGGCCCAGGCCCGTGGCGCGCTTCAGGAGGCCTTCGCGGAACGGCTGCTCGCGGACCCGGCCGTCGTACGGGCGCGGGTGCGTCACACCCTCGAACAGTGCGCCGAGGCCTTCTTCGACGCCGCCTGGACGGGCGTCGCCGTGCAACTCGCCACCGACCTGCGCCTGAAGAACGACCTGCTGAAGCGCCAGGGCCTCGGGGCGGCACTCGCGTCGGTCTCCGGCGCCGTCACCCTGGCGCCGGACGGCAACCGCATCATCGTGGACAAGCTGCAGGACAATGCGACCGCCGCCCACGATACCGGGGTCACCTTCCTCCCCAGCGTCTTCGGCCGCCCGCACCTGGTGGTGGTCCACGCGCCCGGGTGGCAGCCGGTGGTGCAGTACCCCGTGGCCGAGGCGAGTCCATCGGAGCCGGTATCGCTGGAAACGGTGACGCTACGGCTGGAGGCATTGGCGCATCCGGTACGGCTGCGGCTGCTGCGCACCCTCGCCCGCGGCCCGCACACCACCGGTGAGCTGGCCCACGCGTGGGAACTTTCACCCCCGGAGGTTTCCCGCCACCTCGCTGTCCTGCGCCGCGCGGGCTTGCTCACGGCCCGGCGGCACGGTCGTTACGTCCGTTACTCCCTCAATCTCCCTGATCTGACGGCGCTTGGGGCTGACCTGCTGACGGCCGTACTGCGCTGAGTAGTCCGGCTTGTCGGGGTCCAAGTGAGGGCGCGGCTGAGCCGTCATCGCCAGCCGAGTGCGGGGGCGACGTGGGTCAGAACCGATGAGAGCAGATGGGCGTTGTAGTCCACGCCGAGCTGGCTGGGCACGGTCAGCAAGAGAGTGTCGGCTGCGGCGATCGCCTCGTCGGTGGCCAGCTCCTTGATGAGCACGTCGGGCTCGGCGGCGTATGTACGCCCGAAGATGGCCCTGGTGGTGGCGTCGATGAAGCCGATCTGGTCGGAATCGGCGCGCTCGTGACCGAAGTACGCGCGGTCCGTCTCGTTGATGATCGGCATGATCGAACGGCTCACCGACACGCGTGGCTCGCCCTCGTGACCGGCCTCCTGCCACGCCTCCCGGTAGGCAGCGATCTGTTCGGCCTGCTGCACGTGGAACGGCTTGCCGTTCTCGTCATCCTTGAGCGTGGAGCTCATCAGGTGCATGCCCAGCCCGGCGGCCCACTTCGCGGTGGCGTTCGAGCTGGAACCCCACCAGATTCGCTGCCGCAGCCCTTCCGAATGCGGTTCGAGGCGCAGCAGCCCGGGCGGGTTGGGGAACATCGGACGCGGGTTCGGCTGGGCGAACCCCTCGCCCTCCAATACCTTGAGGAAGACCTCCGCGTGACTGCGCGCCATGTCCGCTTCGGTCTTGCCTTCGGCCGGCTCGTAGCCGAAGTAGCGCCAGCCATCGATCACCTGCTCGGGTGATCCGCGGCTGATGCCGAGCTGGAGCCGCCCGCCCGCGATGAGGTCGGCCGCGCCGGCGTCCTCGGCCATGTAGAGGGGGTTCTCGTACCGCATGTCGATCACGCCCGTGCCGATCTCGATCCGGCTTGTCCGCGCGCCGACTGCTGCCAGCAGCGGGAACGGGCTGGCGAGTTGCTGGGCGAAGTGGTGGACGCGGAAGTAGGCACCGTCGGCACCCAGCTCTTCGGCGGCCACTGCCAGCTCGATTGACTGGAGCAGAGTGTCGGACGCGCTACGCGCCTTCGAATGCGGCGACGACGACCAATGCCCGAAGCTCAGGAAACCGATCTTCTTCATACGCGTCTCAACCTTCCTCGTGTCAAGGACATTCCGCGAGCGGGGGAGCCGCCGTGAGGACCGCCCAGGTGCCCTTGCCGGAACAACTGGCGCTTGCGTTCGTTCCCGTGGGAGATGGCGAGGGTGTCGCCTATTGCGTGGACGGGCGCCTGGCCTTGCACTACGGGGGAGCAGTGATCCGCGGTCAGGGGCGCAGCCGGTGGAACAGCTCTACGCGGGCACGATGGTATTCGAGGTTCTCCTCGTCGTGCGTCACCCCCGAGCGGACGGCCTTGTGGAAGTAGGCATACTCCCTGCGTAGCTTGTGCCTGACGAGCTGAGCAAGCGACTCCTCGTCCAGGCGGGCTGCTGTACCGCCGGCCTCGTGGTAGGCGGTTATGAACTCCTTGCTCGGTCCTGCCAGGTCGTCGCCCCATTCGAGGGCGGCGGCGGCCAGTTCCAGCTCGGGGGCGCCGACGAAGGTCTCGTCCCAATCGAGGATCGCCACTATCTGGCCGTTCCTGGCCAGGGTGTTGCCGGTGTAGTAGTCGCCGTGGAGGGGGTGACGAAGGGGGTGCTTGGTGTGGAAGGCGGCCAGCCAGCGGTCCAGGTTGGGGTCGTCCAGGTCGGCGGCGTCCTGGGGTGGATCGCCGTCCAGACCGGACTCCTGGAAGGCGGGCACCGGGCGTGGGCCGGGGCAGAAGTTGGCCAGGGACCTGTGCAGCCTGGCCAGCAAACGGGCGCCGGCTTCGCGTTGGGCCGGGATGTCGGAGTCCGGCCAGGCGCCCTCGACGTACGGCCAGCAAGAGATCGGGTGGCCGCCTACGACGATGACGGTCGTCCCTTCGGCAGTCGGCAGCGGGGCGACAGCCTCGGGGAGGCTGGCGGCGGCGTGCCGGGCGATCGCGTGGCACCATTCTGACTCGGCGGCGGCGCGCCATGCCGGGCCGACGCGGATGACATGCCCGTCGAGGCGGTAGGCGGCGGATTCCTCTCCGCCGTGCAACCTCTCGCTCTCTCCCGTGACGCCCCAGGTCAGGGCCGCGGCTTCGCGGATCTCACGGGTAAGGGGCGTCTTGGCGTAGATCATCCCGTCAGCCTACGTGCTTCCGTTTGAGGGCGGATGCGCCAAGGTTGGGGCAACTTACCCGCGCTGGGAGACCTGAGGCCACGATCAACACGCTGTGGAGTGCTTTTCGCGGGGCCGCCAGGCGGGGTCACCCAGGAAGGACGTTGCGGCCGACCCCGAAAATCTGATGGATCTTTGTTCTTCGCGAGTACGAGCCCAGTGGGTCTCAGCGTGTCGGGTAGGCGGGCAGGACGAAGTCGTAGGCGGCGGGGACGAGGAAGCGGCGCATGACCCGGCCGGCCAGGGGTGTGGAAGCGGTGCGCAGGACGGTGTGCAGTGCCTTGATGCCTAGTTGGGTGCGGGGCATCGCGAGGCGCGGGGTGCCGGGTGGCAGGTCCTGTGCCTGGGTGACGTAGGGGCGCATCGCGTTTTCGTAGGCGGTGAAGGCGTGGTGGTGGTCGTCGTGCGTGGCCAGTTCCCCTGCCAGGATGTAGGCGCCGACCAGGGCGAGGTTGGTGCCCATGCCGCTGAGGGGGGAGGCGCAGTAGGCGGCGTCGCCGACGGCCGCCACCCGTCCACGCCACCACTGGGGCATGTGCACCTGGGCCACGCCCTCCAGGTAGAAGTCGCCGCAGTCGCGCATCTCCCGCAGCATCCTGGGTACAGGACCGCCCTCGCCCGCGAAGGTGTGGCGGATGAGCTCTTTCTGCTCCTCCTGGTGCAGGCGGTCGTAGCCGTAGGGCGGCGACAGAAACGACATCAGCGCCCTGGTGGTGCCCAGATTGTCGGGCCGCAGCATCGCTGTCTTGCCGCCGGGGAAGTTGTACCAGCGCGCCCAGCTGCCGTCGGAGGGGTGGCGGGGGATGGTGAAGTAGGCGGTGTAGAGCCCTCGCGACCGGATCCGCGTGGAGTCGCCGAAGATCAGGTCACGCGTCCGCGAGCGGATCCCGTCGGCCGCGACCAGCAGGTCCGCCTCGCGTTCCGCGCCGGATGTGAAGGTCAGCCGGAGCCGCTCGCCGTCCTCGGTCACGCCGCTGATCTCATCGCCGAAGACGTATTCGGCGTGGTCGCGGGTGCGCTCGTACAGCAGGGCGGACAGCTCGCCGCGCAGGATCTCCAGCTCGGTGACGAACCCCTTGCCGCTGAAGACGGACGAGGGGAAGACGGCCTTGGTGCGCTCGGCGGTGTCGAGGAACCGGAGGCCTTCCTCGCCGGTCGAGCCCGCGCGGATCGCGTCCTCGATGCCCATCAGCCGGGCCACGGTCTCGCCGGCGCCGCGGATGTCCACGGTCTGGCCACCGGGCCGTAGCTGCGGGGCTCGTTCGACGACGACCGGGCGCATGCCGCGGCGGTGCAGCCAGAAGGCCAGGGCGGGGCCGGCGATGCTCGCTCCTGAGATGACGACGGTACGGCTGGACATTGTGCTCTCCTTCACTGGTGCACCAGGCGGACGGCGGGAATCGTGGCGGTGGCGAGCAGGGCCAGAAGCAGGAAGCCCGCGCCGAGGTAACCGCCGAGCGCCAGCCCGTCGGTCATCGCCTGGCGCGCGGACTCTGCCACGGCGGCCGTGCTGGGGTCGGCGGCCAGCGGCGCGATCGCCGCGCCCGCGCTGTCGGTGACGGCATGCGCCAGGTGCGCGGCTTGTGCGGTGGGCATGCCCGCTTCTGTCAGCTTGTTCTGCAGGTTTGCGCCGAACGCGGTGAAGAAGACCGTGAAGAGTACGGCGATGCCGAGTGCCGACCCAAGCTGCCTGAACGCGCTCTGCACGCCGGAGCCCTGTCCGGAGCTCGTCTCCGGCACGTCGGCCAGCACGACGTTGGTGACCTGGGCCGTGGCGAACCCGACGCCCACGCCGTACAGGCAAAGGGCTCCGGCGATGGTCCACCACGGGCTGTCGGTCGCGGCGATCAGCCCGAGCACGACCAGCCCCGCCGCCTCCAGTGCCAGCCCGGCGCGGACCAGCCCGAGTGCGGAGATCTTGGTGGCCAGCCCGAAGCTGGCGCCGCTGGCCGCGAAGCTGCCCACGGCCACGGCCAGCAGGGACAGGCCCGCCTGGACCGCGCTGTAGCCGAGGGTGAACTGCAGCCACAGCGGCAGCACGCCGATGATGCCGTACTCGCCGAGCCCGATGATCGTGGTGGCGATGTTGCCGTTGCGGAAGGAGGAGATCGAGAAGAGCCGGACGTCCATCAGCGCCCTGCCGGGATCGAGGGCTTTCTGCCTGCGTACGAAACCGGTGAGGGCCAGCGCGGAGAGGATCAGCGCCGCCAGGACGGGGGAGGGGCCGCCGTCCCAGGTGAAGCCGAGCACGTCGAACGGCTCGATGCTGATCAGCCAGCCGTATGTACGGCCTTCGACCAGCGCGAACGCGAGCAGTCCGAGACCAATGGTCGACAGGGCGGCGCCGGCGGCGTCGACGCGGGCGGGCTTCTTGGGTGAGCGGTCCAGGAACACCATGCCGCCGATCAGGATCAGCAGCGACAGCGGGATGTTGATGCCGAAGGCCCAGCGCCAGGAGGTGTGCTCCGACAGCCAGCCGCCCAGTGCGGGGCCGAACGCGGCGGCGGCGCCGATGGTGGAGCCCCACACGGCGAACGCCTGGCCGCGGGCCTTGCCGGTGAAGGTGGCGTTGAGCAGTGCCAGCGAGGTGGGCAGGATCATCGCGGCGCCCACGCCTTGCAGGAACCTGGCCATGATGAGCAGGCCGCCGCCCGGCGCGAGCCCGGCCAGCAGGCTGGTCGCGCCGAAGACGGCGACGCCGGTCAGGAAGACCCGCCGGGCGCCGAGGATGTCGGAGTAGCGGCCGGTCAGCAGGAGGAGCGCGGCGAAGATGATCGCGTAGGACTCCTGGATCCACTGCGCCTGGGTGGCGTTGACGCCCAGGTCCTCGATGATCGGCGGAACGATCACGTTGACGATCGTGGTGTCCACGACGATCAGCGCGACGCCCAGCGCAATGGCTATGAGGCCTAGCCATTTGCGGGTGTTGGACATGGGAGTTCTCCGTAGAAGGGCATGGGTGAAGACCGGTCGGCGACCGGGGATGGAGCGTTGGAGGGTTAGGCGGTGATGCTCTCGGCGGCGGCGGTGTAGGTCTCGACGACGTCTGCCAGGAAGTGTTCGACGACCTCGCGCTCGGCGGGGTCGAGCTTGCCGACGTGCTCGTCCAGCCCCCCGAGCAGAGGGGCGAGGTGCTCCGTGAGCTTGGCCTTCGAGGTGTCGGCGAGCAGGACGAGGACCTTGCGGCGATCGGTGGCGTGCGGCTGTCTGGTGACGTGCCCGGCCCGCTCCAGGCGGTCGACGATGTGCGTGCTCGCCGCCGTCGACACCTGCAGCCGGTCGGCCAGGTCCTTGGCGGTGAGCGGGCCGTCGGTCATCAGGTGCTCGATGGCCGACAGGTCGGTGGAGTTGATGCCCAGGGCTTGGCTCAGGCGCTGCTCCACCTGGCGGGTCAGCAGCCCGATCAGCTGCAGGCCCTCCATGATCGCGTTCGTCATGACCCCAAGGCTACTACACAAATTGCTAACTAACTTAATTAGCGATTAAATGTTACCATGATCTATCCCACGCTCCGCTCCGCGGACCTGCGCACACTGATCGACTTCTACGTCGCCGCCTTCGGCTTCACCGAGGTCCACGCCATCCCCGACCAGGAGGGGCGCATCATCCACGCTCAACTGGCGGGCCCTCGCGGCGGCGGCGTCATGCTGGGCCTGCACCACGACCTGCTCAGCGCGGAACTCGCCCAGCACGACCAGCACGCGCTACCGTCGGCGCCCGTACGCTGCTACGTGGTCGAGCCTGATGCCGACGCCCTGTTCGCTCGCGCCGTCGCCGCAGGCGCCGGGGTAGTGCGCGAACCGCATACCACTCCGCACGGCACTCGCGACTGCGAACTGCGCGACCCTGACGGCAACCACTGGCTCTTCGGCGCCTGAGCCCTGGCGACCAGCTGTCCGCGGAGCGACCAATCGTCGTCAACGTGCTCGTGGTCGTAGTGATCTTGTGGTTCGTTGTCGTCCGCCTGGCTCAGCGGCGCCGCGGAAGTATGCTCTCCGCCGGAGAAGGACTTCGCCGTCACGCATAACGTGGGCCGCTCCACCGTACGGCCGGCCATCGCGCAGCTGCGTGGGGAGGGCCTCGTTCAGGTGCGGCACCTTCGTGACGGGCGCCCCCGCTCAAGACAGCCGGGCAGCTTGACGCTGGATACGCGAAGATCGCGGCGAGCATCGCGGCCGACACCGACCGGGGGAGGGCTCAAGCCAGGCGACCGGTTGCCGTCGGAGGTCGAACCCGGCGCCCGTCACAAGGTGGGGGCCATGCGATGGTTCGGGCCGCCATCGCCCTGCTGCGGGAGCAGGGGTGTGTCGAGATCGCACTCCGCCCGCTCCGATACCAAGGGCTCGTTCATCACCTGCCAGGCCGCGGCCGGTTTGCCGGTCCCCCCGAGCTAGTGGCTCGTCTCAGATGGTTGCCAGGTAATGGCTTCGGTGGTTGCGAGAGCGTCTGCGTCGAGCTTCGCTGAGAAAATGATTTGTCGGGAGGGCGGCGTCCGGCTAGTTTCGCCGTCTATGACCCCGACTCTGCGTACTGATCGCCTGCTGTTGGACCAGTACGTCCCCGCAGACCAGGAAGACTTCGTCACCCTGTTCCAGGACCGGAGGGTTTCGCAGTGGATGGGCGACGGCCCTGCTACCGAGGCGGAGGACCGTGCCCTGTTCGGACGGATCTTCACAAAGGTCTATGCCCAGGATTTGTTCGATGTCTGGGCCGTTCGCCGGAACGGTCTCTATATCGGACACGCTGAGATCAAACCGACCGACGTGACCCAAGGCTACGAGATCATCTACGCGTTGACCCCTGATGTGTGGGGAGCGGGCCTGGGAAGAGAACTGGCCGAGGCGATCGTCGCCTACGGCTTCGACACCCTGGGGCTCACGGAGGTGCACGCCACCGTGGTGGAGTCCAACGGTGCCTCGCTGACCGTGTTGAGCAGGATCGGCTTCGAGCACGTCCGAGACATAGCCGAAGGCGACGGCAGCACCACTCGCGTACTGACACAAAGCCGGGCTATGCAGCCCACCCGGCAGGAGTGAAGGGATTGTCGGCTCGAAGACAGCGTCGGCGTTTACTGATCAGGCAGCCCTGGCCGGGTTGATCGGTTCAGGCTTGCCTCATTGCCCTTGCTGGGCATCAAGTCCAGCGACCCGAACTCGTCGAGCTGCGCGGATATCCGCACAGGCACTACGACCCCGTTGCACGACTGGAGCTTCGCCACCGTCACCAACCCGTTGTTCGACCTGGCCTCATGGCTGCACGACGCGTCCGAGCCGGACGCCGCGACCTACCTCGACGCCTACTTCTGCGCCTGGGCCGACGCTCTCGCTCCAGAACGGATGCGGGACGCATGGCGCGTGGCCAAGCCGCTCGCCGCGGTGGTGGAGATGATGAAGCTGATCGAGCTGGCCGACATCGTCGGACCGGATCACGACTTCAACTGGCTACCGATGACCTACGGTTGGGGCCGGCGGCTGCTGAACGCGGCCACCGACCCCGACCTGACCATCAACGGCTGGCGAACGTCTGTCCGCACTCGACCCCGGACCTCTTCCGCCTCGTCTGCCGAGGCATGCTGAAGATCATCAAGAAGTGCAGCCGAGGAGTCCAGCCCTGTCACGTCGTGTCCGCGTCGCGCCAGCCGCAACATCTGTGTTCCCTGGCCGCACCCTACATCCAGGACACGCTGAGGCACCGCATCGGGCAGGTGAGCCGTCAACTGCCGGGCTACCAGCTCTTGGCGGACGACCTGCCGGAGCGTCCCCAGACGAGCTCGCCACTGGTCCTCGCCTGCCGCGAAGCTGGAACTCATCGCATCTTTCCCTGCTCGCTGTCGGGCCGGCAGCGAGCCTACGCGATCATTCTCCTGCCTTTCCAGGCGGACGGGCGCGCGGACATCTCGTCAGTGCAGGGCCAGGAGACGTCCGGATGTGTTGTCGGGTCAGCCCAGGTTGCAGATAAGCGCGGGACGGTGAGGGCGGTCGTGCTGGCGATGACGGCGCGTCGCCGGAGGGCCTGCTCTGGCCGGCACTATCGCGCGTCTCCTGGATCGATACGTCCTGCGCGATGAGATGCGTTGGACGCAAGAGTCGTTCGCCTGGCATGAGCGCCTGCCTCGCAAGTCAACGGTATTGCACGACAATTTCCATGGTTGACAAAGCCTGCCGATCATAAACCCAGACCTCTACCACCCTCCCAGGCAAATCGGGGACGTTCCAGTCGCTGGTCTCGTCCAGCCACGTCCGCACTGCCTCGCGTACGGCCGGCAGATCGTCGCCGGAGCGGTCGAGTTCGCGCAGCAGGCTGTTCCACAGGTGGCGCAGCAGTTGCCGTTCGGTCGGTACCGGGGTGCGGGCGGGGTGCATCGGGCGGTCTCGTTGGCGGGCGCGGGCCAGCAGGACCCACGTCATGAAGACGATCCAGGTGGCTGTGGCGCGGCGTACGCCGGTCTCCCAGAGCACGTCGTCCGACAGATCGGGGTGGATGGAGATCACCTCCTGCCGGTAGACGTCTTCGAGGCGCGCGGACATCCCTGGTGGCAGCCGGAACACGCACCAGCACGTGGAGAACGGCATACGCATGTAGGCGGCCTCCAGAAAGGCCGAGTGGTAGCCGGCGCTCTCGAAGTCGAGGACGCGCATCCCGGCCGGCGTCAGGAGGTTGTTGTCGGGGCAGATGTCTCCGGGGGAGAAGACCCGGTAGCGCTCGGCATTGGCACCCAGCGCCGCCAGGTCGGCGTCGAGGCCCGGTGGCGGTTCGGGCAGGATCTCTCCGAGATCGCTGAGATCAGGTGAGAAGCCGCGCCGCGGGCCGGGCCGGGCGTGAGCGGTATACGCGCGTTCCCACTCTGGGCGACGACCGGCACCGGCCACGGCGATGCGACCGTACGCGCGCGCCCACGTGAACAGGCCCTCGGTGGCGGCCCGCGGCGAGTCGCTCAGAAGCAGGTCGGCCAGGCTCGGGGCGGCGCCGAGGTCGGACATGACGATCAGCGGGAAGGAGTGGTCCACGGCCAGCAGGTCGGGGCCCGAACCGGCGGCGATCGCCAGCCCGGCCGCTTCGGCGGCGAAGCCGGACGCGTCCTGGTACGCCTTGACGACGACCGTGCCGCCACCGGTCGTTCCGCAGCGCAGCACCTGACTCCGGGCGCTGCCGCCCAGGTCGACCGGCCGGCCGAGGCTTTCACCGAGGGCTGCCGAGGCCGCTGCGAGAATCCGGTTCACGTTCAGGACCCTAACGGGCTGATCGTGAACAGGGGCGTAGCCGTTTGCCGTCGGTGGCCGTCCTTCGGGACAGCGGTGCCCGGCGGCTCCCGCGCGCCGCCGAGCCGGGCTCGGCATCCGAGCGGGCACTGCGCGAACACGGGGGCGCGTCCGCCGAGGCCCGCCTGACGTCGGCCGGCTAAGCCCAGGGGCGGGGGAAGGCGTCCCCGTCCAGCCGATCGCCCGCGGCGAGTCCGAGCGGATCGGTCACGATGTGCTCGGTCCCGCTGTAGCGGGTCGCCTCGTCCATGTAGATCGTGACGTGCGCGAACCGGGCCTGGCCGGTGCGGTTGGGCAGCGCCATGTGGCCGGTGTAGCCGCTGTGGAAGGTGCAGTCGCCGGCGCGGAGCGGCACGGTGACCCGGGGGACCCAGCGCAGGGACGGGTCCATGGTGAACAGCTCCTCCTCGTGGTGGAGGTCCTGCGGGCGCAGGCCGGTGCGATCCTGGGTGCCGGGCAGGAAAGTCATGCAGCCCCGCTCCGGCGGAACGTCGACCAGCGCGATCCACGCCGACAGCGGCAGCCGGTCGCCCGCGTGCGGCCAGTACGGGCGGTCCTGGTGGAACTCCGTCGCGGCGTCGTTGTGCGGCTCCTTGACCAGCATCTGGTCGTGCCAGAGCCGCAGCGGGAACCCGGCGAGCTGCTCGGCGATCCGGCCGAGCCGCTGGTCGAACGTCAGCTCCCGCAGCGTCCGGTCGCGTTGCCAGACGTTGACGAGCTGACTGAAGACGCCCTGCTTCTCCAGGCTCTGCGCGCGATGCGCCTCCAGGAACGCCTCGGCGCTCGCCCGGAAGCGCTCGACCTGGCCGGGCCCGAGCACACCTCGTACCCGGACGAAACCGTATTCGCGATACGCCGCCACCAGCTCATCCGATATCCGGCCACCGGCGCCGACGTCGCCGCCGGACTGTTGGGTCGTGGTCGTCGCCATCCTTGACCTCCAAGGTTCGTGCCGCTGGGATGCTACAAGCCTCGTCGAGGCGTGCCGCTCAGGGCTAGGCCGATCCCGGCAAGCAGTCGTACGATCCCGACATGCCTGCCACGCTGCACGAGCACGCGCTGTTCGCCGGAGGCCCGGTCCTGGCAGGCGTCCACCACGTGGACGCCGACATCGAGTCGCACGCGCACGACTTCCTCGAGATCGCGGTGATCGGAACCGGTCGCGGCCGGCACGTGACCAGCCAGGGCGAGCATCCGCTGCGGCGCGGACAGGTCATCGTGCTCCGTCCTGGCGCCTGGCACGGGTTCCGCGACTGCGCCGGCCTGGTCGTCGCCAACTGCTGCCTGTCCGCCCAGGCGCTACGGGCCGAACTGGCGGCGCTGTACGACCTGCCGATGCTGCGCCGGATGTTGTGGACCGATCCGGTGGCATCCGGCGCGCACGGCGTGGCGGTGACGGCCGTCGATCCGGCCGCCGCCGAGGAGGCCATCGCGGAGATCAGCCTGCTCGAAGGAGATCTCGCGGCCGGCCGGCGCCGGCCGGGCCGGATGCTGGGCCGGCTGATCACCGTGCTCGGCGTCCTGTCCGACGGCCGCGACCCCGGACCGAACACCGCCGGGCCCGCCGTCCACCCCGCGGTCGCCGCCACCGTCGCCCGGCTCGAGGCGGCGCCGGCCCATCCGTGGCGCCTGGACGATCTCGCCCAGGCGGTGAGCCTGGATCCCGACTATCTCGGCCGGCTGTTCAGACGGTACGTGGGGTTGACACCGCTGGGCTTCCTGGCCCGAGTGCGAGCCGAGCGCGCCGCCACGTTACTGGCACACTCGACCCTGCCGGCCGCCCGCGTCGGCGCCGCCGTCGGCTGGGACGACCCGACCTACTTCGCCCGCCGCTTCCGGGCTCTGGTCGGGCTGACACCCACCGAGTACCGGCGACGTAGCCGATCGGCCGGCGCCTTCCAGACGGCCGACCGCAGAACGACGCAATGACAGGAAGACCCGGAGCGCCGCAAACGCTGGGCAGCTGGACGGCAAGCTCGACGGCGACGCGCTTGAGCCTTCGTGGAGAAGGTCTTCACGCCGGCCGCGGACAGGGGGTGAGGAACATCGGAACCGGCCGTCCTCGCACCACCCGTACGCCCGAGAGGTGATCACCCAGCGTCACCGGCTCCGGACCCGACGCAAAGCCCTTTTCAGCCGTGGAGACCTTAAGTTCACTGTGATAGTAAAGATCCCTCTGCGGCAAATGTGATCAAAGGGGAACTCGTGACGGTGATCAGCAGGCGGCGGGTACTTCAGGTCGGGGCCGGTATGGTGCCCGCGCTCGCACTCGGCGCCCGGCCCGCGACGGCGCAGGCGGCGGCGATCCCGGTGACCGGGGTCGTGCCGGCCCAGCTGGCGGGCTTCGACACCGCCATGAAGACGTACATCACCGAGCGTAACATCTCGTGCGCCCAGCTCGCGGTGGCCAAGAACGGCAAGATCCTGCTCGCCCGCGGCTACGGCTCGTACGTCCGTAATGGTGTGACCGTTGCCGTTCAGCCGACCTCGCTGTTCCGGATCGCCAGCCTCAGCAAGAGCCTGACAGCCGCCGCGCTGACCAGGCTGGCCCAGGACGAGAACGTCGACCTGAACGACAAGGTGGCGCCCATGCTCGGGCTGTCCACCACCGCCGACCCGCGGCTCGCCGACGTCACGTTAGTGCGGCTGCTCCAGCACATCGGCGGCTGGGACCGTACGACGACCTATGACCCGCTCTTCCACGACGCCACGATCGCGGCCTCCCTGGGCACGTCCCTGCCGATCGACCGCGAGGACATCATGAAGTACGTGACCGGCAGGAAGCTGGACTTCGCGCCGGGCACCAAGTACGTCTACAGCAACTACGGCTACCTGCTGGCCGCCCGGGTGCTGGAGGAGATCTCCGGCATGACGTACCAGGCCTACGTACATAAGAGGCTGCTCGACCCCGTCGGGATCACCCGGCCGCGCCTCGGCAAGAGCCTGCGCTCGCAGGCGGACGCCACCGAGGTGCCGTACGAGTCGCAGTACACCTCCAAGAGCGTCGTGGACGACTCGGGCGCGACCGTGCCCTCTCCCTACGGCGGCTTCAGCATGCCGAACCAGGGGGCCAACGGCGGCTGGCTCGCCTCCGCGGTCGACATGTTGAAGTGGGGCTTCGTGTTCGACGGGGCCGGACCGGTGCTCAACGCGGCGTCGATCTCGAAGGTGTTCGCCCAGCCGGAGATCGGCGTGCAGCCGGGCGGCTGGTGGTACGGCCTGGGCTGGCAGGTCCGCAACAACAACGCCGGCACGCTGAACACCTGGCACAACGGGTCGATGCCCGGCACGTTCAGCTTCTTCGCGCGGATCCAGAACGGCGTCAGCTATTGCGCGATCTTCAACCGGCGGGAGGAGACGGCCACGCCCGACTTCGACACCATTGATCCCATCCTCGGCCAGGCGACCGGCGCCGTGACGACCTGGCCCACCACGGACCTCACCCCCAACTACTTCTGACTGTCCCGCCCCGCACCCGGCGATGCGGGGTGGGAGGCCCCCGTCGGCCGGCCATCCTCGCCACGTTTGGCCGGTTGCTCACTGCTGGGGTTCTGATGGCGCCTTGCGGGGCATCAGGGCGACGATCGGGAGGCTGAGGGCGGTGACGCCCAGAACGACGATGAGGCTGACTTTCATGGCGTGGTCCAGTCCGGAGGTTGCGGCCTGGAAGAAGATCGAGGTGACCGCGGCCGAGCCGATCGCTGATGCGAGTTGCTGGATCGAGCTGAACGAGCCGCTGGCACTGCCGGCTTCGTCAGGTTTCGCGTCGCCGAGAGCGACGACGGGGATCGTGGCGAAGCTGAGGCCAATGCCGACGCCGATGACGAAGAATGCCGGGGCCAGCGCCCAGAGGCTGACGTTCGTCCCGGAGTAAGCGACGAGGGCCAGGACCCAACCGCAGCCGACGAGGTCGACGGTGAGGCCGATGACGACGAGCCGGCGACCGAGCTTGGCGACCAGGCCACCCATGGCGGCGAACCCGGCGGCGACGAGCCCCAGGGTGAGCGGTACCAGGCCGAGCGAGGTGTCCCTCGCGCTGGCGTGCAGCCCCACCTGCAGGAACAGGGACAGCACGAAGAGCAGGCCGGTGCCGGCGGCGACGGCGACCAGGCACACGAGCAATCCGGAAGTGAAACCCCGGTTCCGCAAAAGCGAGGGCTTGATGAGCGGGTGGGTCGCGGTGCGCTGACGGTGGGCGAAGGCGGCGAAGGACAGGACGCCGACGGCGATCGAGACGATCGGGATGACGCCCCAGCCGTTGGTCGAGCCCTCGATCAGGCCGTACAGCAGCCCGAGCATGCTGACCCCGAGCAGGCCGGAGGCCCAGACGTCGACGACAGTGGAGCGGTCGGCGTCGTCGTCTCGCGGCAGGATCTTGACGGCCATGATCAGCCCTATGACGCCGAGGATGATGTTGATGAGGAAGATCGGGCGCCAGGACAGACCGAACACGTCGGCGCTGATGAGGAAACCGGCCAGGACCGGGCCGGCGACACTGGAGAGACTGAGAACCACGCCGAACAGCCCGAATGCCTTGGCGAGCATGGCGCGGTCGAACGCTTTCGTCATGATCGCCATGCCTTGCGGGATGAGCAGAGCCCCGAACGCTCCCTGAGCGACCCGGGCGGCGATGAGCAGGGCCGGATCGGGTGAGAACCCGGCGATCGCCGAGGCCAGGGTGAACCCGCCCATGCCGATCAGGAAAAGCCGGCGTTGGCCGAACTTGTCACCCAGCCGCCCGCCGACCACGAGCAGGACACCCATGGCGAGCATGTACGCCGGTCCCAGCCACTTGATCAGACTCTCACCGCCGTTGAGCTCGCCGGCGATGGTGGGGGCGGCGATGTTCGTGACGGTTGCATCGATCACGTCGAGCGCGTCGGCAAGCAGCACCAGCCCCAGGATCGCCCACATCAGGCGGCTGGAGCGGCGTGTGGTGACTGTGCCCGGCTCCGTCAAGGTAGTCATGAGGAACGTCCTTCTCGGTTCCGTCGGGGCGCCCTCCTGGGCGGCCTCTCACCCCTGCTACGAACACACCCGACCCGATCCGACACCGCCCACAAAAGATTTCGTCGAGATCTTCCGGCGCGTGTGTCGTTGGCGAACCGACCACGGTGGTGTGGAGGCACCTAGGCAGGCTTCTCAGCCGCGTGCGGCACGCGGCGCTCTCTCCGGATCGCCCACGTCAGGCCCGGTATGACGATCGCCGCTGCCGGTACATGACCACCCGCGATCAGGAGCCTGGCCGATGCAGTCGTGTGGCTCGGAGCAAGCGCGAACGAGACCGTGGTCAGCGCGAGTTGCGACCCGGACGAAGGTCTGTCGCGGCCGGGCGGCTCGACGCACGGCTCCTACCGCAAGGACGGATCCGGGTGCGGTGCACAAGGACGACGCCGCACCGGAACAGCCGGCCGGGAGGGCGTCTGCATTGGCGTTGGCTTGCGGCTTTCCGGGGATCTCCGGCATGGAACGGCCCGTAGGTCGCGGTGGGCGGCCGGATCTGATGGCAGTACCTGCGATGACGCCGGAACTACGGGCGAGAGCCGAGGAGGTCAACGCTGACAGTACTGGGTGATTCACCTCTGCTGGTGAGCAGGTGGTGCCGGACGTAGCCCGTCCAGGGTGACAGCGACCAGGCGGTGGACCGCTTCCTGACCGGTGACGGTACTGGCCGCGGTGAGGGCGTGCAGGCAGTAGCCGGCCAGTTCGTCGGCAGGCACGTCGTCGCGCAGGTCACCGGCCTGGGCGGCCTCGGCAAGCAGGTGTTGGATGAAGTCGCGTAGTCGTCGCTGCGCACGCTCGACGTGTTCGCCGCGATGGAGCAGCGTGGCGAGCTCACTGCCGTGGTGCCCCGCCCGGTGGCGCTGGATGTGCGCGTAGGTCTGCAGAACGGCTTGCAGGCGTACGACGGCCGGATCGGCGGGATCGACGACGGCGGCGAGTTGGTCGAGGTGCGCGGTGATCTCGCGTTCGTGCCAGGCGGTGAGAACGGTGTGGGCGTCGGGGAAGTACTTGTACAGAGTCGCCCGCCCGATACCGGCCTGCTCGGCGATCTGCGACATCGTCAACGCGACCAGCCCGTGCTCGGCCACCAGCTTGGCCATGGCGTCCAAGGCCGCGTCCCGCACCGCGGCGCGATGCTTGTCGATCGTCTCGTTCCACAACTTGGGCACGACATCGACCATACACCTCGTTCAAACGCGAAACATAGTGACATTGACAGAGACATGATGTCTCGATAAATCTGGTGTCGACAGAACGCCCCGGCCATGACGACCCATGGCCGACCGAGCGCAACCTCTCCGTCGTCAAGAACGGGACAATCGCATGCGGAACTCATCCCTTCACCAACACCACCACGCCGCGCACGGGCCACATGATCTGCACGCCGGCCCGCCGAAGTGGGAAGAGGTGTACGCCGACCGGCCGCGGTGGGACATCGGTCGCCCGCAACCGGCGTTCCTGGCCCTGGCCGAGGCCGGCTCCATCGGCGGCCGGGTGCTGGACGTCGGCTGCGGCACCGGCGAGCACGTGCTCATGTGCGCCGGTATCGGCCTGGAGGCCACCGGCGTCGACGTCGCCGCCTCCGCGATCAGGGCCGCCGAGCAGAAGGCGGCCGAGCGGGCACTGACCGCGCGATTCCTGCACCACGACGTCAGGCGGCTGGGCGAGCTCGAGGAGTTTTCGACACCGTGCTCGACTGCGGGCTGCTGGTCCACCTCATCGACGACGCTGACCGACGAGGACGGCGTCGCGGCCTGGCTCGTCGCCCTCACCCGGACCTGACCCCGCCGCCCTGACCCCGCCACCCTGACCCCGCCACCCTGACCGGGCACCTGCGCGCAGCCGGGGCGGTTCCCTCCACAAAGACGACCAGAAGGAATGCGATGCCGATCCTGAAAGCTCAGATCGAGACCGAACGGGCGAGCCGGTACCTCGTCCAGTTCTGCAAGCACGCCGCCGCCATGGGCGACGGCGGTCATACATCCCGCATGCACCTGCACGGCATGATGGCCCGCCGCGAGGTACAGGTGGCCGCCGAATGGTCCGACACCAACGGGACCGTCACCTTCACCCCATGGGGGCAGTGCACGCTCACCGCCGACCCCGGCACCTTGACGCTGCTCATCGACGCCGCCGACGAGGACGGCCTGCGCCAGATACGGGACCTCATCACCCGGGACTTCGAGCGCTTCAGCCGCCGCGACCCGGTGACCATGACCTGGCAACAGTCCGAAACCTCCGACGCCGCAGCCTTTCCAGAGACCGCCGCGGCGACGCCCATCCGCCGCCGAAGCTTTCTGCGCTCCAACCTCAAGACGATCCTCCTCGGGCTGGCCGTGGTGCTGATCATCGGCCTGCATGTCGGACTGGCCGGCACCGTCGTGGCGGAATCGGCGTGGACCGGCGTGGCCGCCAACGTCGTCATCGCACTCGTCGTATTGAAGGTCGCGCTCATCGCCCTGGCCCGCTTCGGCTTCCTGCGCCGCAAAGCCGCCAGAACGCCCGCCGGCACGCGGAAGAAGGCAGACGCGTGAGCATTCTCAAGGTTCCTGGCGCTCACCTCTACTACGAGACCCTCGGGAGCGGGCCTGTCATGGTGATGGCCCCCGGTGCCAGCGGAACGGCAGAGGGTTTTCGCAGGGCGGCGAAGTACCTGGCGGCGTCCTACACCGTCGCCGTCTACGATCGGCGCGGCTTTTCCCGCAGCCGCCTGGAGGGGCCGCAGGACTTCGGCCGCCGTCTCGAAACCGACGCCGACGACCTGCGGCGCCTGGTCGAGTGCCTAAGCGATGAACCAGCCACGCTCTTCGGCGTCAGCTCTGGCGCGATAGTGGTGCTGGAAGTCCTCATCCGCCATCCCGCCGTGGTCGGTACGCTCGTGGCCTTCGAGCCGCCGACCGTACGACTGCTATCCGACGGACACACATGGGTGGACTTCTTCCACGAGGTCTACGATCTCTACCACCGGAGCGGGGTGGAGCCGGCGCTCCAGCAGTTCCGCGAAAAGACCTTCGCCGTCTCCGACCGGGCCGCCATGGCCCGCGCGATGGACCTCAACGCCGGCGACCAGATGCTCGCCAATCTCGCCTACTGGTTCGAGCACGAACTGCGTCAATACCCGACGACCATCCTCAAGCTGGATCCGCTGCGCACCTACGCTGACCGGATCGTCCTGGCGGCCGGCCGGGACTCGCACGGCTACCCGTGCCGCGAAGCCACCATCGAACTGGGCAAGCAACTCGGCCGACAGGTGATCGACTTTCCCGGCGGCCACGTCGGCTGCATGAGCCAACCCGCCGATTTCGCCGGCGAGCTCATGCGGGCTCTCATCGACCGGGCCGTCTGATCGCCGATGCGGTCACAAGGCCGGAAGACGCTGATGCTGCCGCAGGAGCTCGACCGGCCGATGACGATCTTGGGGCGTGGATCGAGCGCTACCTGGACCTCGCGGTGCGCTCGGCCGAGGTGAGCGCGAAGATCAGCCGGCATCTGGAGCGACTGCGCGCCTGGATCGGCTCCGGGCTCGCTACTGCAGTTGGGCGCGGCGGCGGGTGAGGTAGGCGGTCTCGCCGGTGTTGCCGGCCAGCTCGATGGCCCGGTCGTAGGCCGCGCGTGACTGCTGACTCCGGCCCAGCCTGCGCAGCAGGTCGGCGCGGGTGGCGTGGTAGGCGTGATAGCCGGCCAACGCCTCGGCGAGGGGGTCAACGATGGCCAGCGCCACCTCCGGTCCGTCGAGCTCGGCCACGGCGATGGCGCGGTTGAGGGCGATGATCGGCGAGGGGTCGAGGCGGACGAGCTGGTCGTAGAGGGCGAGGACCTGCGACCAGTCGGTGTCGCGGATGTCGCGGGCGGAGGTGTGCACCGCGTTGATCGCCGCCAGAATCTGGTAGCGGCCCGGAGCCATCCCGGCGGCGGCAGCGGCCAGGCGCTCACGCACCAGCCGATGCCCCTCGGCGATCAGCGCCGCGTCCCAGGCCCCGCGGTCCTGCTCGGCCAGGGGGACCAGTTCGCCGCCGGCCGAGACCCGGGCGGTGCGACGGGCCTCGATCAGCAGCATCAGCGCCAGCAGGCCGGCCACTTCTCCGTCCTGCGGCAGGAGCGCGCGGATCAGGCGGGTGAGCCGGATCGCCTCGGTGGTCAGGTCGTGTCGTACGGGATCGGCGCCGGGGCCGCTGGCCAGGTAGCCCTCGTTGAAGACGAGGAACAGGACGGCCAGGACGCCGGAGACACGAGCCGGCAGATCGTCGGCGGACGGCATCCGATAGGGGATGCGAGCCACCTTGATCTTGGCCTTCGCGCGGGTGATGCGCTGCTCCATGGTGGTCCCCTGCACCAGGAAGGCCCGGGCGATCTCGGGCACGGTCAGACCGCCGATCATGCGCAGCGTCAACGCCACGCGCGCTTCCATCGCCAGCGCCGGGTGACAGCAGGTGAAGATCAGCCGGAGCCGGTCGTCGTCGATGGCGCCCAGCGGCTCGGGTGGGGTGTTGTCGTGCAGCATCTGAGCCTCCTTGTGCTTGTCGTCGCGTTTGTTCTCGCGCCGGATCCGGTCGATGGCCTTGCGGTTGGCGGTGGTGGTCAGCCAGGCGCCGGGATTGGGGGGCAGGCCGTCGGCCGGCCACCGCTCCACGGCGGTCGCGAACGCCTCGGCAGCCGCCTCCTCGGCGATGTCGAGGTCACCGAAACGCCTGGTCAGAGCGGCCACTACCCGCGCCCACTCGTCGTGGTGGACCCGGGTGATCGCCTCCTCGACGTCGCTCACAGGAACGGCCGCACCTCGATCTTCCGATCGCAGACCTTCGAGGCCTCGGCGGCGAGCTTGAGCGCCACATCCAGATCGGGGGCCTCCCACACCCAGACGCCGGCGAGGTACTCCTTCGACTCCACGAAAGGCCCGTCGCTGAACACCGCCTGCTCGCCCCGGTTGTCGATGACCGTGGCCGCGTCGGTGTCCGCGAGTCCGCCTGAGAAGACCCAGTAGCCTTCGGCGATCAGTCGTTCGTTGAACACGCTGATGGCAGGTCGCCTGTCCGTGCTGCCGGGATTGCTCTTGTCATCGATCACGGAAACCAGATATCGCATTTGAAGATCATCTCCTGTGGTGTCAAGTCAGCGTGGTTCTGTGGTCAGGGGCTTCAGGGCCTCGCATACCGCGGGCGTCCGGCCGGCCGGTAGACCTGGATCGTCACGCCCTTCGAGCCGACCCGCGACTCGACCTGGTTGAGCGCAAGATCCGGACCGGTCTCGCGCCCTGGCCGAGGATCACGATCGGAATCATCTCCTCGACCAGGTCGTTCTCCAGCAGCCACCGGGTCAGGATGCCACTTCCGTGCACCTGCAGCTCACCCCCGGGCTTGGCCTTCAGCTCACTGATGGCCGCCACGCTCGAATCCGTTCCTGCGGTCCTCATCCGACGCACCGCCGTTTCCCCGCATCACTCCATCGATGGTGGCCCGAGTCACGGTCGTCAGCTTCATGATCGAGGTTCCTTCACCTACGCGCCGCCCCTTGCGGTCGGCCTCACCCCTGCTACGAACACAACCGCCCCGATCCGACACCCCCTCCCGGACTTCTTCGAAGAATTTTCGGCACGCCGGTCGTCAGGCGGGCCGAGCGCCGGTTGGCAGGCGTCTACAGCCAGGTGATGTTGACAAACTCCTTCAGCGGCTCATAGCGTCCGATGCCGGTTTACCGGCTGCTGCCGAGGACGAAGAGGCATGGGAGGCCAGCCGTTCATGAACCGCACCCCCGCAGAGGACCGCGCCCACTGGGAGCGGACGGCGGACGAACTGCTGCTCGCCGTACGGCCCTTCGCCACCGATGGGCATTCGCTGATTCAGCTCCCCGGTCCTCCGAGCATCAACGGTGTGCTCAGCGATGGGCTCGAGGGCTTCGCCCGCACCTTCCTGCTGGCGGGCTTCCGCCTGGCGGGCGCGGGGGGCGAGGACCCGCATGACTTCGCCGGGTGGTACGCGGCCGGACTGGCCGCCGGCACCGACCCGGACAATCCGCGGCGCTGGCCCACGTTCACCGAGTGCGCCCAGGCCAAGGTCGAGGCCGCCTCGATCGTGCTGGCGCTGCACGAGACGCGGCCGCTGATCTGGGACCGCCTCGACGACCGGGTCAGACAGCGGGTGCTGGACTGGCTCGCCCCTATGGTCGGCGATCCGATGCCCGGCAACAACTGGATCTGGTTCCAAGGTGTCACCGAGGCGTTCGCCCGCAGTGCCGGAGGCCGATGGAGTCAGCAGGATCTCGACCGGATCATCGCGCTGACCGACGGCTGGTACGCGGGCGGCGGCTGGTACTCCGACGGGCTCACCGGCGGCGAGCGGCGCAACTTCGACCACTACAACGGCTGGGCGATGCACCTGTACCCGCTGTGGTTCTGCCGCATCCTGGGCGATGAGGCACCCGCCGGGCTCCTCGACCGCTACCGGGACCGGCTGCGGCGCTTCCTCCAAGACCAGCGACTGCTGGTCGGCGCCAACGGTTCACCGCTGATCCAGGGCCGCTCGCTCACCTACCGGCACGCCGCGCTGGCGCCGCTCTGGACGGGCGCGCTGTTCGACGCCACACCGCTGGCGCCAGGGGAGACCCGGGCGATCGCGAGCCGGATGCTCGGCCACTTCACCGAGGGCGGAGCCGTCGACGCGAAGGGGCTGCTGACGCTCGGCTGGCACCAGCCCTACCGTGGCGTGCTGCAGGTGTACTCGGGGCCCGCGTCGCCGTACTGGGCCGGCAAGGGTTTCATCGGCCTCGCCCTGCCCCCGGACCATCCGGTGTGGACCGAGGAGGCCGCCCCGCTCGCCGTCGAGCAGGGCGACTTCACGCGAAGTCTCCGGGCCCCCGGCTGGCTCGTCTCCGGCACCGCCGCCGACGGTGTCGTACGCGTGGTCAGCCACGGCGGCGACCACGCCGACCCGGCCCGCCCGCACGCCGACGACCCCTGTTACGCGCGTTTCGCCTACTCCACGCACACGGCACCCGAAACCCCGGGCGACCCGACGGCGGGTCCCGGCGCCTGTGCGGGCGCCGACCCGGTGGACAACGCGGTCGTGCTGCTGGACGCCGCGGGGCGTGCCTCGCACCGGCGTCCGGCGACCAGGGTCCGCGTTGACGGTGCGGTCGCGGTTTCCCGCTCGCGGGCGCACTGGCCACAAGACGCGACCTGGGATCCGTTCGGCGGGCCGGACACCCGGTACGTCCTGGGCCCCTGGATCACGGTCGGCTCCGCACTGCGCGGATCGGTCGAGGTACGGGCCGCGCGCATCGACCCCGCGCCGGGCGCCGGAGCATCGGCACACATCCTGCGCATCGGCGGCTGGGCTCTGGCCGCCGATCCGCGGTCGTCACCCGGCCGCACCGACGGCGCCACCGCGCGGGTCGAGAACGCGGCGGGGCTGGTCTCCGTCGTCGTCGGGACGCGGGGACTGCCCAAGGCCGCCGTGGTGGTGGGCTCGGACAGCAACGCGCTCGGCGCCGCGTCCGCCACCCCCGTCGTGGAGAGCGACGGACCGATCGCCCACGGCACGTTGTTCGTCGCGCTCGTCCACCTCGGCGGCACCGACCCCGCCGCGCTGCCGCGGGTCACCTCCCGCGCCGAAGGCACCACCCTTCTCGCGGACGTGACGTGGCCCGACGGTGAAGGGGACACGATCCGGCTGCCCCAGCCCGAGGCCGGCTCCTGCCCCTGGGAGGAGTGACGGAGACGAGGGTGACGGCGAGCACGCCTGCCTGGTTCTCGACCAGGCGCTGTCCGCCCAGCCTCGGTCGCCGCCGCTCGGCTGACACCTCAGGGGCGGCCCGTCACACGAACCGGCCGGCGGCCTGCGAGGCCCGCCACAGGGTGTTGCTGCCCAGCCGCGGGGTGAACGTGGCGTGGAAGATGGTGGAGGCCGCGCCGACCGCCGCCGCCTCCGGGCCTAGCACCGACGCCTCGACATCGACGTGCCGCAGCCGCCGCGCGGTGGGGAAGTCGTTGACCATCGCCCCGATGTGGCCGAGGTACAGCGGGGCCGCCTCATCGGTGAAGAAGGGGCCGCCCAGAACCACCAGATCGATGTCCAGCAGATCGACCAGACCGATGGCGCCCTGCCCGATGGCCCGCGCCAGGTCCCGCACAGCCGCGCCGGCGGCAGGATCGCCGCCGGCGGCCGCCTCGGTGATCACATGGTACGCCGCGGTGCTGCCCGGCTGATCCGTGCCGGCGGCGCAGCCGTGGCGGGCGGCCAGTTGCGAAAGGCCGACCGGTGGATTGCACTCGGGGAGGATCTCCGGCCTGCCGCCGGGCTCCGTACGGCCCAGGGCCACAGCACAGAGCTGGCCGAACTCACCGGCATTGGCGCTGGTGCCCCGATACAGGTCGCCGTTCAGATACAGCCCGGAGCCCACACCGGTGCCGAGATAGAGGTAGGCGAAGTCGCGCGCCCGGCGGTCGCGTCCGATCCATCGCTCGCCCGCGGCGGCCGCGGCGGCGTCCTTCTCCATGATCAGCGGACACTGAAAGTGGTCCTTGAGCAGATACAGCAGCGGCAGATCGGTCCACACCGACATCAGCGGCGGATCGAGCACGGTGCCCGAGGCGATGTCCACCGGTCCTGGAACCGCGACGCCGATGCCGAGGAAGCCGTCCGCGCGCACCGCGCCGCGGGCATCGGCCAGCACATCGCTGCCCAGCTGTACCACCTGCTTGACCAGCACCTCCGGATCGGCGGTCCGGTGCACGGGCTGAGCGCGTACGGCGATGAGCGTGCCGTCGAGGTCGATGACGACGGCGGTGATGACCTCCGGGTCGATGTGGATGCCCACCGCGTGCGCCGCGTCGCCGCGCAGCCGCACCGGGGTACGGGGCTTGCCCGTGGTGGCGTGCCGCTGGGCGTCCTCGACGAGGATGCCGCGGGCGAGCAGCGACCGGGAGATCCTGGACACCGACTGCTGTGTCAGGCCGGTGCGGTGGGCTATCTCGCCACGGGTGATCGTGCCCGAGAGCCGGACGACCTCGATGACGACGCACTCGTTGAACGAGCCCAGGTCGATGTGGTTGGCCCCGCCCGACGTCTCGCGGCGCAGCGCGGCGTCCGGCTCCTCGCCGGACGGCACGTGGCTCGCGATGCTCTCGCGCAGCCACTGAAGCGGCTCGCCGGGCGGTTCCGCCGCGTAGCGGCCGATCGCGCCCGCGAGGTCGAGGTAGACGCGGCGGGAGGACTCCGGATGCCGGGTGCTGTCCAGGGTGATCAGAGCGCGCAGATAGCCGCGCCAGTGCGAGGAGCCGAGGACGCGGTGGAACGTGACATCGACGTCGCCGCCCGCGATGTCAGGTGTTCCCCGCAGCACGAGGGCGTGCAGCGCGACGTGCGGATGCCGGCGGCGGGTTCTGGCCAGGAAACCGGCCAGACTTCCCGGCCGGCTGGAGTCGCTCGGCAGAGCGACGGCCGCGAGTGCCTCGCAGGCCCGGTCCAGCTCCGACAGTACGTCCGCGCCGACCCCGCTGCCCTCCGGCGGGCCCCCGGCCGACTGGTGACGGGTGCCGGTGAGCAGCACGGTGCGTTCTGCGTCGGCGTACAGGCCGATGACCCACAGGTCCGGGCTCGGCAGCGGCGGGTCCGCGGGCGGCCCGGCGGACCAGCGGCGGCGCACCGACGCGACCGTGGCGTGCGACAGGCCGAGGTCGCGGGCGATGGCCCTGGACGCGGCGCCGCTGCCGGGGCCGAGGAGCATGCGCGCGATGACATCGGCCTCGTCGACGGTCACGGGACGGCCGGGCCTGGCCTGGACCCCCAGCCCGTCCATGCCGGACTCCGTCCAGCGGTGCCGCCAGGTGCCGACGGTCTGACGGGAGACACCGAGTTGCCGGGCGATGTCGGCGTCACGCATCCCACGGGAGGCGAGCAGGACGATCCGGGCGCGCAGGGCGAGCTGCCCGCCCTGGGCGGCCCACTTGCGGAGCGCGGCCTCGTCGGCCGGCTGGATCTCAGACATCGGCGTCCCGCAGCGGACGGGTGAGGCGCAGCGTGACGATCTCGAAGGGACGCAGTGACAGGGGCACCTCGCCGCCATCGTCGATGTGCTCGGGGAGGGGACGGCTCCTGCCCCCGCGGGCGTGCGAACTCGGGAACGGGTCCTCCAGCAGGTCCGTCTCCCGTACGTGAGTCACCGGGAAGTGCGCGGTGAGCGTGGTCCGGGCCTGCCCGCCGCGGGATTCGTAGAGACGGACGATCACATCTCCCGACTGGTCGTCGGCGAGCTTGACGGCCTCCACCACCACGTCCGGGTTGTCCACCGTCAGCAGTGGCCGGCCGGTTTCCTCCGCGCCGGGGGCGGGACGCAGCGGCAGGTTCAGTTCGTAGCCGGCCTCGATCGCCGCGCCGACATCCGCGCCGGGGCGCAGCGCATACCGGAAGCGGTGCCCGCCGCGGTCGGCGTACGGGTCGGGGCTGTGCGGGGAGCGCAGCAGCGACAGCCGCACGGTGGTCGTGGTGCCTCCGGCCGCGCGGGTGCTGCGGCTGATGTCGTGGCCGTAGGTGGAGTCCGTGGCCAGCGCCACGCCCCACCGGTGCTCGCCGACGTGGATCCAACGGTGCGCCCACAGCTCGAAACGGGCCGCGTCCCAGCTGGTGTTCTCGTGCGTGGGGCGCTCGACGTGGCCGTACTGGATCTCGGCGCGGGCGCTCTCCGCGTGCACGTCCAGCGGCCACGCGGCCTTCAGCAGCATGTCGCGCTCCCGCCAGTCGATGTCGGAGTCGACGACGAGGGCGTGACTGCCGGCCGTGAGGAGCAGGTCCTGCACGATGGTGGAGCGGCCGGTGGAGCGGGTGACGCGTACGCTCGCCCGCAGCGGGCCCCGATCGAGCAGTTCGACCGAGAGCGCCTCGGTGAGGTCGCGGTGGACGCTGCGGTAGGTCGGGTCGATGTTCCAGGCGCTCCAGCGCACCGGGTCGTCGGGATGCAGCTGCAGCAGATTGCCCGCCCCGCCGGGTGCGATCGCGTCCCTGCCGGAGGCGAGGTCGACGGCGGAGCGTACGAGCCCGTCCCCGTCGATGCGAATCCGGATCAGGCCGTTGTCGAGGACGAAACCGTCGTCCTCGACGGCCGTGACCGCGGCGGTGTCGCCCAGCGGCAGGTCGGCCGGACCGCGGCCGAGAGCGGGAGCCTCGGCGAGAACCGCCCAGCGGTCGTCCGCGAGGTGTTGACATTCGGTGGTGGCGGGGCGGTCGTCGAGGATCACGACCTCGCGGCGGTCGTGCGGCGCGGCGTTGAGCACGGTCGGCGCGTCGCCGTCGCCGCGCGCACCGGTGGCGCGCTCGATCAGGCGCTCCAGCCGGCGGTGGACGCGGGCGTAGGTCTGCTCGGCCTCCTGGTGCACCCAGGCGATGGAGGAGCCGGGCAGGATGTCGTGGAACTGGTGCAGCAGCACCTGCTCCCAGATCTCGGTCAGTTCCCCGTAAGGGTATGAAGCGCTTTCCCGCACGGCGGCGGTCGCCGCCCACAGCTCGGCCTCGCGCAGCAGCGCCTCGCTGCGCCGGTTACCGCGCTTGGTGCGGGCCTGGCTGGCGTAGACGCCACGGTGTGTCTCCAGGTACAGCTCGCCCCGCCAGACCGGGGCCGTGTCCTGGTACTCCTCGCGGGCCTGCTGGAAGAATGCCGACGGCTCCATGATCTTAACGCGCGGCGAGCCCTCCAGGTCGGCCAGCCGCCGTGCCTTCTCCATCATCCCGGCGGTGGGGCCGCCGCCGCCGTCGCCGTGGCCGAAGGGAACCAGGGAGCGGGTCCCGCCGCCCTTGTCGGCGTAGTTGGCGACCGCATGGGCCAGCTCGGCGCCCGTCAGCTCGGCGTTGTAGGTGTCGACGGGCGGGAAGTGCGTGAAGATCCGGGTACCGTCGATGCCCTCCCAGAAGAACGTGTGGTGCGGCAGCCGGTTGGTCTCGTTCCATGACAGCTTCTGGGTGAGGAACCACTCGGCCCCGGCGAGCGTCGCGATCTGCGGATAGGCCGCGGTGTATCCGAAGGAGTCGGGCAGCCACACGCCGTCGGTCTGCACGCCGAGCTCGTCACGGAAGAAGCGGCGGCCCATGACGAGTTGGCGGGCCAGTGCCTCACCGCCGGGAAGGTTGCCGTCGGCCTCCACCCACATGCCGCCCACGGGCACCCAGTTGCCGGCGGCGACGGCCTTGCGGACCCGGTCGAAGACCTCCGGCTGGTGCTCCTTGATCCAGGCGTACTGCTGGGCCGAAGAGCAGGCGAAGACCAGTTCCGGGTACTCCTCGGCCATCGTGACCATGTTGGAGAAGGTACGGGCGCACTTGCGCACGGTCTCGCGAAGCGGCCACAACCAGGCGGAGTCGATATGCGCGTGGCCCACCGCGACGGCGGTGTGCGCCGACTCGTGGGCGCGTCGGGCCAGGACAGGCGCGAGGACCTCGCGGGCGCGAGCCGCGGTGGCCGGCACCTCGTACGGGTCGACGGCGTCGACGGCGCGCTCCAGTGCGACCCGGATCTCGTGCCGGCGCGGCAGCGACTCGGGCAAGGCCAGCATCAGCTCATAAAGCACCTCCACGTCGTGGATCAGGTGCCAGACGTCCTCGTCCCGGACAACGATGTCGGCGCGGCGGAGCTGGTACAGGGGCGCGCTTCCGGCGGTCACGGGGTCGCCGAACTGGGTATTGACGCCCGCGCTGCCCACAATGGGGGGATTCCCCGCGGCTTCCACGAGCAGATGGACCGGTTCACCTCCAGCAGCGCACCGATTCAGCAACAGAGTGCGGTTGTACGGGTGCAGACCCTGCAGCGGCTTGCCCCGCTCGTCATGGACGAACCCCTCAGCCTGACCGCCGGGCCCGCGGGTGAGATCGAAGCCGAGGTCGAAAATCGCCTCGACCCGGCGGCCCGCCCAGCGCCGCGGAATCTCCGTCGTGAACCGGAACCAGGTGGTGGACCACGGCGCGCCCCATTCTCCGCCGATCGTGAACGGGTGAAAGTCGGCCTTCAAAGCCGTCGACGCCGCCACCGGCTCGCCCGGCGCGGTCCAGGCCACGATGTCCATGGGCACACGGTGGGGGTACAGCGCGGAACGCAGCCGCTCTTTGAGGAACTTGGCTATGCGCTCCTCGCCGACCTGCTGGTGAGCATGCATGGGTTTAGGCCTTCCTGTCCACCTGATGTCGGCCATGTAAAACCAAGTGTGTTATTAAGTCAAGGCCAGATCGACTTCCCTTTACCTGCGCCTCGGCAAATAACCAGGTAAACGGTCAGGGAAATTAGTTTACAATCTTCCGCCATTGCGTCAGATAATTCCCTGACGATATCGGCGGCATTACGGACGATGGACGCTGCCGTCGACGGCGCGCAGCAGCGCCCACCGGTCGTGCTCCAGCGGCTCCGGCACCGGGTAGCGGCGGGCGGCGATCTCGTCGAAGTCCACCCCGTGGCCGGGCTTCTCGCGCGGCGCCAGGCCGCCGTCGACCGGAACGATCGTCCCGGGGAAGACCTCCAGCACCGCGGGCTTGAAGGCGGCCGCCTCCTGGACCCCGAAGGCGTGGCTGCCTATCGTCATCGCGAGGGTCGCGGCCTGGGCCACGGGGCTGACATCCGCCGGCCCGTGCGGGGCGAGCCGCACGCCGCGCAGCTCGCACAGAGCGGCGAGCTTGCGGGCTGGGGTGAGACCGCCGAGGGTCGGGATGCGCAGCCGGGCGAAGTCGATGTCGGGGCCGTCGAGCAGGGCGAGGAACTGCTTCGGGTCGTGGAACAGCTCGCCCACGGCCAGCGGCACGGGAGAGGCGGCGTGCAGCCGGGCGAAATGCGCCGCGTCTTCGGGAGCGAGCAGGTCCTCGACGAAGTACAGCGCCGTATCCTCGACTCGGCGCAGGAATTCCCTGGCCTGCCGCGGATCGAGCCTCTCGTGCACGTCGTGCAGCAACTCCACCTCGTCGCCGACCAGCTCGCGCACCCGTGCCAGCGCCTTCGGCACGGTCCGCAGATAGGCGGCCGAGTCCCACGGCACCCGGCGCTCACGCGCCGCGGCGGCATCGATCGAGCCGCCGCGCGCGGCGCCGTAGGTGTCGGCGCCGGGCACGGCGACCTGCACCCGGACATGGCGAAAACCGCGCTCCCTGGCGGCGGCCACCTGTTCCGCGATCTCCGCCGCGTCGGCGCCGTCGACATGCGTGTACGCGGCGGCCCGGCGGCGCACCCGGCCGCCGAAGAGCGAGTGGAGCGGGGCGCCCAGGCGCTTGGCCTTCAGATCCCACAGCGCCACGTCGACACCGCCGAGCGCGTTGGACTCGATGGAGCCGCCGCGCCAGTATCCGCTGTTCAGCAGCAGCCGGTGGATGTCCTCGATGTCGTCGGGGTCACGGCCGACGAGCATCGGCCCCAGGTACTCCTCCAGCACGGTTCGCACCGCGAGCGTACGCTGGGGGTCGCTCGCGCAGCCGAGGCCGTACAGTCCTGGCTCGTTCGTCTCGACCCGCACGATCAGGTGCGGGCAGCCGTGCGGCGCGGTGAGGAAGGTCCGGACGGCCGTGATGCGGATCTTCGCACCACGCTCCTCGACCCAGGGGGCCGGGGCGAGGAGCGGCGGGGTGACGGCAGGGTTTGATGACATGAAAGCTCCTGCGTACAGATAAGCGTATGGTGTACGGATATCGGAACGTATGGAGTCCCGCCGGTCCTGTCAAACGGCCGGCGGACATCGCCTTCAGTGCTGGCCGAGCCGCTTGAGCAAGGTGCGCAGCGAGTGCGCCGCCTCGGTCACCGCGAGCGCGATCTCCTCGGTGCGCCGGGCGTCCATCCGGCTGCCGGGAGCCGAGCAGCTCACGGCGTCGCCGCCGTCGTGTCCGGCGCCCAGGGCCACCGCCACGCAGCGCACCCCGGGCGAGTTCTCGCCGTCGTCCAGGGCCCAGCCTCGCAGCCGCACCTCCGCCAGTTGGGCGGCCAGCTGCGCGGGTTCGACGACGGTGTCCGGGGTGAGCTTCTCCAGCGGCCACCCGAGCCGCCGGTCGACCTCGCCCGGCTCGTACTGCGCGAGCATCGCCTTGCCCGGTGCGATGGCGTGCGCGGGCACCCGATGGCCCACGGCCGAGTACATGCGCAACGCGTGCCGCGACTCGCGCTTGGCGAGGTAGACCACGTCCGGGCCGGACAGCCGGGTCAGGTGCACCGCCTCGCCCGTCTCCTCCGCCAGCGCGTCCAGCACCGGGCCCGCCAGGCTCACGACGTCGTCGCCCTCCAGATAGGCCGTGCCGGTCATCAGCGCTTTCAGGCCCAGGCTGTAGCGGGTGCCCGCCGCGTCGGCGTCCACCCAGCCGCGCCCCTCCATGGTGCGCAGGACGGCGTGCAGGCTGCTCTTCGGCACCCGCATGGCGCTCGCCAGCTCGGCGAGCGAGAGTCTGGCTCCACCCGCGCCCAGCAGTTCGAGGACCTCGAGGACCCGAGCTGCCGACTTGACCTCCTCGGGCTTGCGCTCGCGTGCCTCTGCTGTCACCGATTCCACCGGTTCCTCCGCTTCCGTGCCGGCGCTGATTGGCGCTCGTCCAGAGCCGATTCTCGTCGCCTTCTTGACGCTTATATCACTACGTCTCTATGTTCAGGTAACCAAACGATATTCGTCTACCTGAATGAAGCATAGCGAGGTAATGCCGATGCGCATACGTCATTCCGGGACCGCAAGACTGGCGGCGGTGGCCGTCGCAACCACACTGTCCCTGTCGGCCCTGACCGCGTGCGGCGGCGGTTCCGACGATTCAGGAAGCCCGGGCGCCGTCGAGATGTGGACCTTCAAGCAGTCCCATCTCGCCGGGCTTCAGACCGCCGCGGCGGACTTCGAGAAGTCGAGCGGGATCAAGGTCAAGGTCGAGGCGTACACGCCCGACGACGCCTTCGTGACCAAGATCCAGAGCTCGGCCAAGACCGGCGACCTGCCGGACGTGATGGAGACCCACTCCGACGGTGAGGACCTGGGCTTCGGCGCCAGCGGGATCGCCGCCGAGCTCACGAAGGTGGTGAACGACGCCTGGCTGGCGCGCTACTCCGCCACCGTGCGGGAGTCGGGCTACGTCACCGCCGCGAAGTTCAAGGAGTCCCAGGACGAGGGCAGCAAGATGCACGGCGTGAAGCAGGGTGCCCGGCACAGCGTCCCGTTCACCATCGGCACCTTCGGCATCGTCTACGCCAACAAGAAGATGCTCTCCGACGCCGGGATCACCAAGCCCCCGGGCACCTGGGCCGAGTTCGTCGAGGCGCTGAAGACCACGCATGCCAAGGACAACAAGAACGGCGGCCTGTCACTCGGCCTGAAGGTGCCGGACACCGGCATCACCTGGCTCGCCCAGCCGCTGGCCTACTCCATGCTCGGGCGGAGCGGCTATGAGGCCCTGTTCGGCAAGGACAAGGCCACCAACTGGTCCTCCCCGAACGGCGTCAAGGTGCTCCAGGCCTACGACCAGGTCACCCCGTACTGGATGCCCGGCACCCAGACCCTCGGCATCGACGAGGCCGACCAGGCATTCGCCCAGGGCAAGGCCGCCTGGCTGGTGGGCGGCACCTTCACGCTGGCCTTCCTGGAACAGAACGGCATGAAGCCCGACGACGTCTACGCGTTCGGCATGCCGGGAGACGCGTCGGGTCCGGTGCCCGACCCGGCTCTGGGTCCGCTGGCGCTGACCAGTCTCGTCCTCTCGGCCACGTCCGAGCAGCCTGAGAACGCCAAGAAGTGGATGGAGTACCTCGCCCAGCCCGAGGTCGCCGCGAAGTTCTCCAAGGCGGCCACCGATCTGCCCGCCACGGAGCTGGGTTCTGAGGTCTCCTCGATCGTCGGCCCCACCCTCGCCTCGCTGCTCGACAGCTTCAAGGGCACGCCCGAGGACACGTACGACCCGAGCCGCCGGGAGTTCTTCCCGCCGGGCTACCAGCAGGACAAGGCCGGATCGATCCTCGTCGACATGACCCCCCTGAAGAAGGCGACGCCGGAGCAGACCGCGCAGAAGCTCACCGAGCTCAACGACAGCTTCTGGGCGACATCCCAGTGACCACCGCGCACCGTCCCGCGGTGCCGGGAGCCGCCAGGTCCGGCGGCGGGAGCCGCCGGACCCCGTCAGAGGCCCCGCCCCGCCGTCGGCGTTTCCGCACCGAGGCCGTCTCCGGCTATCTGTTCGTCGCCCCCGCGGTGATCCTCTTCGCCGTGATGGGCGTCTACACCATCGGGTACGGCTTCGTGCTCAGCTTCGCACAGTGGAACGGCTTCACCCCGAACTGGAAGTGGGTCGGCCTCGCCAACTACGCCGACCTGCTCTGGCGCGACCCGGTGTTCGCGCCCCCGGTGCATGCCGCGGCGCTCAACACCCTCTGGGTGATGATCTTCGTGCCGCTGCTCACCGTCGCCGTGTCGTTCCCCCTGGCCGTCCTGCTCAACCAGGTCAAGCGGCTGCAGGGCGTGCTGCGCTCGATCTACTTCGTGCCGTACGTGACCAGTGGCATCGCCGTGTACTTCGCCTGGCGGTACATCCTGCAGCCGGAGGGCGCCATCAACTTCCTGCTCGGGGTGCTGGGGCTCGGCTCACTGCAGGAACCGCAGGGCTGGCTCGGCAATCCCGACACGGCGCTCGCCACCCTCATCGTCGTCATCGTCTGGGGCAACGTCCCGGTCGCCATGCTGCTGTACCTGACCGGACTGCAGAGCATCAACCCCAGCGTGCTGGAGGCCGCGCAGCTCGACGGCGCCGGCTGGTGGCGCACGAACCTGTCCGTCATCTGGCCCCTGCTGATGCCGCTGACCGGCATCAACGTGCTGCTCAACGTGCGCGAGTCGCTGCACGGCTTCCAGACCTTCCTGGTGATAACCAACGGCGGACCCGCCGACCACACCAACGTCCTGGGCCTCGAGGCCTACCGGCTGGCCTTCCTGGAGAACCTCAACCCCACCCTGGGCCTGGCCAGCGCCCTGGGCTGGATCCTGTTCGCGGTGGCGATCGTGCTCGCCCTGATCAACCTGCGAGTCCTGAGGAGCCGTGTATGACCGCCGCAGACCTGGCGGCCCCCCGCAGCGCCGACACCCGTGTGGCGGGACGGATCGTCGCCCGCGCGATCGTCCTCCTGCTGCTGATCGGCTACGCGGTGGTCAGCCTGTACCCGTTCCTGTGGATGGTCTCGGCCGCTTTCAAGAACCAGATCGAAGTGGTCAGGGGCGGGAACCTCATACCCGAGAGCCCGACCCTCGACACGCTCATCGGCACCTGGAACAAGCTCCACTTCTTCGACTACTTCCTCAACAGTGTGCTGGTCACCGTCTACACGGTGGTGCTGACGCTGGCGGTCTACGCCGCCGCCGGCTACGCCTTCGCCGTCCTGCGGTTCAAGGGCCGCGTCGCGCTGTCACGGCTGTTCATGGCGCTGCTGTTCGTCCCCGGCGTCACCGTGATGCTCCCGATCGTGATCCTTGAGCACCAGCTCGGCCTGCTCGGCACTCACTGGGGTCTGGTGCTGCCCTTCGTCAACGGGGGCGCACCGTTGTCCATCCTGCTGATGACCGCGGCGTTCAGAGCCGTCCCCGCCGAGCTGCGGGAGTCCGCACGCGTCGACGGCGCCTCGGAGTTCCGGATCTTCACCGTCATCTATCTGCCGCTGGCCAAGCCCGCGCTGATCACGGTCGCGTTGCTGACGGTGATCCCGACGTGGAACGAGTACCTGCTCACCCGCGTCTCGCTCAACGACCCGGAGACCTACACGCTGCCGCTCGGCCTGCAGACGCTCGCGGCGGAGAACGTCCCGCAGTACAACAACCTGATGGCGGGCGCGCTCATCGTGGTCATCCCGGTGATCCTGCTTCTCCTCTTCCTGCAGCGCTACTTCGTCAACGGCCTGATGGGCGCGGTGAAGGGCTGATGCGGGTACTCGTCACCGGAGCCGCCGGTCATATCGCCCGGTACGTGATCCGGGAACTGGCCGAACACGACCATGTGATCACCGCCACCGACGTGGAGCCGGTCGAAGCCCCCCATATCGACAGGGTGCACGTCGGCGATCTGCGAGACCCGGAGCTGGTGCGCTCCGCGATGGCCGGCGCCGACGCCGTCGTCCATCTGGGCGCCATCCCGCACCCCGTGTCGGACGACCCGAGCCAACTGTTCGCCACCAACTGCCTGACCGCGCACCGGGTGCTGGACGAGGCGGGCCGGGCCGGGGTGCGGCGCGTCGTCGCCGCCTCCAGCCTGGCCGCCGTGGGCCTGGCCTGGGCGCCTCATCCACACCAGCCTCGCTATCTGCCGCTGGACGAGGAGCACCCCATCCTGGTGGAGGACCCGTACGGGCTGTCGAAGCTGGTGCTGGAGGAGATCGCGCACGCCACCCACCGGCGCTGGGGTACGGATGTCGTCTCGCTCCGCCTGCCGTTCACCGGTACCGACACCCGGCTGAAGGCGCAGCTGGCCGCGGTCGCGGCGAACCCCGAGGCGCACCGCAACGACCTGTGGGCCTGGCTGGACACCCGCGACGCCGCGACGGCGGTACGGCACGCGCTGACCGCCGAGCTGAGCGGCAGCCACGTGGTCAACGTCGCCGCGCCGGACACCTCGGCGCCACTGCCCACGATGGAGCTGCTCGACCGCCACCTGCCCGGGGTCTCGGTGCACACCGAGCTCACCGGCCACACCTCGCTGGTCGACAGCACGGCCTGCGCGAAGCTGCTGGGCTTCCGCCCCAACCGCAGCTGGCGCACCTGACCCACCCCCGGCGTGCCGCGGACAAGCAGGCACCGCCGTCCCCGTGTGACCCGCGTCAGGGCCCTGACGCCCCGAGACCAGGAGGTTGCCAGTGTTACCCCATCCGCCCTCACAGCGCCGAGCCCGTCGCGCCGTCGTCGTGCTGTCGGCCGCGCTGGCCGCGGTGACACTCTGGGCGCCCGGATCGATCGCCGCCGCGGCCGGTCCAGAGCCGGTGATGTACCCGAGCGGCGTCGGCGCCGACCTCGGCCCCACCTCCAGAACCCTGGGTGTACGCGCCGCCGCCGGGGCGGACCCGGCGGGCCTGCGCACCGGCGAGGTGGACGGCAGACCGTACTGGGAGAGCGACCCCGCCGCGGGCACCTCCTACCTCAGCTTCGACCTCGACGACGAGTACGTGCGGCAGCTGCCCGCCGACGACCTGGTGGTCAGCGTCACCTACCGCGACACCGGCGAGGGCGAGCTGACCCTGCGCCAGGGCGCGGACGGCACGGACTCCGCCCTGGCCTACACCGGCACCGGCACCTGGAAGACCGGCGCTTTCGCGCTGACCGACGCCGTCCTCACCGGAGGTGCCGACGTGCTGCGCCTGTCCGGTCGCAGCGGCGGCGCGGCGCGGAGCATCACCGTCGCCTCGATCCGCGTCGGCTCGGCCGGCGCCTCCGTCACCCTCGGCGCCGCCCCGGAGAGCGCCGGCATCACCCCGCGCTTCGGCGACTCCTCCACCGGCCTGGTCACCGGTGAGAAGGACGGCCGCGGCTACTGGCAGACGAACCGCGGCGCCTCTCCGCCCGGCGTCAACTTCTTCTACATGAACGTCGCCGACACCTACGCCTACGACACCACCGACACGGTGTTCGTCAGCGTCGACTACCTGGACGAGGGCAACGGCACGTTCGGCCTGCACTACGACTCGCCGGGCACCGAGATCCCGCAGAAGTTCAAGAACTCCGAGGTCGTCTCCTTCGGCGACACGGGGACCTGGAAGACCTACACCTTCGCCCTGTCCGACGCGATCCTCACCAACCGCTCCAACGGCTCCGACTTCCGCATCCACAACGCGGGCGCCACAGAGCTGAAGGTCGCCGCCGTACGCGTCGCGCTTGCCCCCACCGAGCTCAAGCCCGCGCAGGGGCTGGAGAACCTCATCGACACGGCCTCGCTGAAGCTGTTCGCGGCCCGCGAGGGCACCCGCGACGGCCAGTACCCGGCCGGCGCCAAGGACGGGCTGACCGCGGCCGTCGCCGCGGCCAAGCAGGTGGCGGCGGACGAGAACGCCACCGAGGAGCAACTGCGGCAGGCTCTGCACGGCCTGAACGACACGCTGCGGGACTTCCTCGCCACCGCCGTGGTCACCGACCTCGCCCGCGGCGCCAAGCTCACCGCCAGCAGCGCCCCCGACGACGCGGCGCTGGCCGCGGACGGCGACACCGCGACCATCTGGGCCAGCGCTGAGAGCGGCGAGGGCGAGTGGCTGCAGGCCGACCTCGGCCAGGCGAAGGCCGTCAACGACGTGCGCGTCCACTGGGTCTCGCGCTACGCCTCCCGCTACGCCGTCCAGGTCTCCCGCGACGGCGCGCACTTCACGACCGTCGCGCAGGCGGGCGGCGGCGACAACAAGCCGATGCGCACCCGCTTCGAGACGGTGACCGCGCGCTATGTGCGGCTCTCGCTCACCGGCTACGCGGAGGGCGCCAAGCAGTTCGCCGTCGGTTCCTTCGAGGTACGCGACGAGCGTGCCGTACAGGGCGAGCCCAAACTGGTGAAGACGGAGTATCCGACCGAGTCCCCGGTGGTGGCCGACTTCGACATCCGCGACTACGGCGCCGACCGGACGGGCCGCAAGGACGCCACCAAGGCGATCCAGCGAGCGCTGTACGACTGTTACGACGCCGGCGGCGGCACGGTCTGGCTGCCCGCGGGCACCTACCGGGTGACCGACACCCTGGAGGTCCGCTCCTTCTGCACCCTGCGCGGCGACCGCCGTGACCCCGATCACGGCAAGGGCGGCTACGGCACCGTCATCTCGGCGGACCTGCCGTCCGGCGACGACGGGCCGGCGCTGATCCGCGTCGGCGGCAGCGCCGGCGTCATCGGGCTCACCACGTACTACCCGCGGCAGAGCGCGACCGACCCGGTGCGGTACAACCACACCTTCCAGATCCCCGGCCGCGCCTGGATCGGCAACGAGAACTACATGATGACGACGATCTCCGACGTCACCATGCTCAACTCCTATCGCGGCGTCGGCATCAGCACCTACCGCAACGACCGCGGCGAGAGCGCGGGCTCGGGCCAGGTCCACGAGTCGGCGACGCTGCGCGGCATCAAGGGCACCGTGCTGGCCGAGGGCATCCGTGCCTACAACGGAGCCGACGTCGGCACCTGGGAGAACATCACGCTCTCCAACGCCTACTGGGCCGGCGCGCCCGCCGCCTACCGTCCGCCGCAGCGCGCCGCGCTGGACGCCTGGACCCGCGCGAACGGCACCGGACTGGTCCTGGGTGACCTGGAGTGGGACCAGTTCTTCCGGATCAGCCTGGCCGACTACCGCACCGGCATCCACATCGTGCCCGGCCAGCGCGCCCAGTTCACCGGCGCCTTCATCGAGGCGGACGTCCGCCGCACCGATGTGGCGCTCGAGACGGAGGACTTCGACTCTCGCTGGGGGATGTCGTTCGCCTCCAGCACCCTCGAAGGCAGCCAGGCCGCGGTAAGGAACAAGTCGCAGGCATACGTCAAGGTCACCGACACCGAACTGAAGGGAGCCGTCGAGGGCACCGTCCACCGGCTGTCCGGTAAGGCGCCACGCTACGAACCCAAGCCACTGCCCCGGCCCGCCCGCGCCGCGCTGTACGTCGCCGACCAGGCGCCGCGCACCAACGGCATCGTGCCCCGTCGGGACGCGACCGCCGCCGTCCAGCGGGTGCTCGACCGGGCGAGCCGGGACGGCGGCGGCATCGTCTACCTGCCCGCCGGCTGGTACCGGATCGACGGCCACCTCACCGTTCCCAAGGGTGTGGAGCTGCGCGGTGCGTCCGCCGTGGCCAACCGGGACCTGCTCGGCGCCAGCGCGGGCACGGTCCTCTGGGCGTACGAGGGCCGTGGCACGGCCGCCCCCGACACCGCCACCGCCCTCATCACCCTCGACGGCGACCGGGCGGGCGTACGCGGACTGCGCGCCTTCTACCCCGAGAACAACCCCGCCGCGGAGGGTGGGCTGAAGCCTTACCCGTACACGATCCGTGGCGACGGAACCGGCACGTACGTGATGGACGTCGGCCTACCCAACGCGTGGAACGCCATCGACCTGGCCGGCCACCCCAACGACGGCTTCACCGTCCGCAAGCTCGCCGGCGCGTACTTCAGCCACGGCATCACGGTCGGCACGAGCCGGGGCGGCCGGATCGAGGGCGTCCTGTCCAACGGCAACGCCGTGACCCGCGTCGGCTACGCCCTGCCGGACTGGGCGCAGGAGAAGGACATCTTCGCGCAGGTGATCGACGACCCGATGCGCATGCAGGCGCGGATCGTCACGGTCGACGGAGCCCGCGGCCTGACCCTGTTCAACGTGTTCGGGTACGGCTTCCACGACGGGCTCGCCGTCGCCTCCGGCGAGGTCACGGCGTTCAACCTCGGCACGGACAACCTCGGCAACGGCTACACCGTCGACGCGGGCGAGACGGCGATGGTCACCGTGGTCAACGTGATGCGCTACAACGGCGCCACACTGCGCGGCCCGGCACGGCTGATCAACGTCATGGCGATCAGCATGGCCCAGCATTCGGTCCGTGCCACAGCCGAACCGGCGGAGGGCGGCACTGTGTCCATCGGCGGCTACGAGACCGAGCCGGGGAAGTACGAGAAGGGCAGCGCGGTCACGTTCACCACGCGGCCGACGGCCGGCTACCGCTTCACCGGCTGGACGGTGAACGGCACCGCACAGAACGGTGTGGCCGAACTCAGACTGACGGTGAGCGCGGACCTGACGGTGACGGCACGCTTCGCGAAGGAGGATCAGCGCTGCTGCCCGGTTGAGTGATCCGGGCGCCGTGGGTCGGTGGTATCCGCCTCATCATGCTGGCCCTCCTCGGTCGCCCCGGCGAATGCCCGGGGCGACCGAGGGGGCGTTGCCCGCGTTCTTGCCGGTCTTGATCGTGGAGGCGACGGCGCAGGTCTTCGAGCGTCTGCTGGCCGACGGGGCGCGCGCCGGTCACTGGCGCCGTCTGCACGACCTGGATCGCCTCGCGCGGGTTCGCGGCCAAGCGACCGGTCATGCCGACGGGGGTGCAGACGGGCTTGTTCTGAGCGTACCGAGCTGAGCGGTCCAAGCCCGCCGGCGGCTCAACGTGTTTGACGATGCGGGACGGTCAACCGGTGGATGTCTTGCCAGGGATGTGCTGCCTGGCCCTCTCTGCGAGGCCGCGTCGATGATGACGGGCTCTGCCACGCGTGACCAGACCGTGCAGAGCGGCGTGTCAGCGTCGTAGTGGGGCGAGTGTGGCGGGTGCGTGTACGTCAACAGCGCGCACGCGCGGCCGTTGCGGCTCACTACTATTCCGCCATGCCTTTCGATCTTGCGCACTACGCATTCAGGGCCATGGTCTTCGTTCCGTTCGCGGGCGTTCCCGCGTCCGGGGCCATCCTCGCCGCGGTGCTCTCCGCGCAACCCAACCGCCACGAGTTCATGAGCCGGCGATTCGTCGTCGTGGGACTGTTCGTGTCGTTCGCCGGCGTCTGGCTGATGGGGCTCGGGGCGTGGCTGGGGCGTGCGGATTCGCGCTACGGCGCCATCGCGTACCTTGGGATGCTGTTGATCACTCTCATCGGCGCGGGTTTGCTTGTCGCCGGTCTTGGCCCGCTGCCTCCGTGGCTGCTGCAGATCTCCGGCCCGTACGCGGAACGGACGCCGCTGCCCTTCCGCCTGGCGGTCCGCGATCTGGGCCACCGTCGCGGTCGTGCGGCCCTCGCGATCACGCTGGCGATGATGGCGACGGCTTTCGGCATCGCGCTGACGGTCATCGCGGTCGGCGAAACGACGCAGAGCAGAGCTGGATACGCTCCCCGTGCCCGGCCGGGCGCCCTATTGGTCGTGCCCGGCACCCTGTACGCGGACCGATTCCCGGCGGCGGACGCGGGCACCGTACGAGCGGCGATCGAGCGGGAATTACCCGGGGTGCCGATCGCCCAGAGCGAGCGCCCTTCACGCGAATCTTGGCGCTTCAGCGCGAGGGCGGAGAACGTCGAGCTACCGGAGGAGGCCCTCTACTGGGATCAGGCCATCGGAGATGAGAAGCTGCTGCGCTACCTCACAGGCGATCAGTCGACGCCGTACGACGAGGGCACGGCCGTGGTGATCACGTCAGCCGACGTGAAGGTCGACTCGGTCGAGCTCTTCTACGAGATCAACGAGAACGACGAGATGGCGACGACCAAGATCGTCCGGGCGGTCATCGCCAGGACCGCCGATCCGCACATGGAGACGGTCTTCGTGCCCTCGAAGATCGTCCGGGACCTCGGCTACCGGCTCCAACCGGAGGAGCTGATCGTCGACCCCGCTCTCCGCCGCGTCACGGTGCAGGAGCAGGAGCGCCTCGACAACCGGCTCGACGACGCGCTCGCGGAGACTTACGTTGAGCGGGGCTTCGAGGCTTCGACCGGGTGGCTGCCCGTCGTGGCGGCGGCGCTCCTGCTCGCCCTCGCGTGCGCGCTGGCCGCCGGCTTCGGCAAGGCCGCGAACGCGCGCCAGGCCCGGATTCTGAGGCGGGCCGGTACCGGATCGGCCGCGGCCTTCCGTTGGTTCTGCGCCTGCCGCGCGGGTCTGAGCGCCTTGTGCGGAACGGTCCTTGGCGCGGTCGCCGGTTGTCCCGCCGGGATGTTGCTGCTGTGGCCCCTGACGGCGCCTACCACGTATGAGGAACCGGTACGGGTGCCGTTCGAGACCCCCTGGCCGGCGATCGCGGCCGTCGTCGCCGGCCTTCCCCTCCTCGCCGCCCTCGGCGCGCTCCTCGCTCGCGAGCAGTCGCACGTCCCCGCACCCACTGCGTCCCGGCCCCTGAACGGGTGAGTTCCGCATCGTGCGAACGTACTGCGCCATGCCCGCGCGACCACCACTCAGGTCCTGATCCACCGCGACGGCGCCGACCTGCTGGCAGAACTCATCGCCTGCGCGGTGACATCTGTATCTGTTCACCGGGGCGGCCACGGCGACAAGGTGGGCTTCATCGGAGATCGCCCGGGCAGGCCGGGCCGCACAAGGGGAGCCCTACGCCATGATCACCTTCGATAGGACCCTCGCCGCCGGCACCTGGGTCGGCGATCCCGTTCATTCCGACATCTCGTTCAAGGTCCGCCACATGGGCCTCGGCAAGGTCAGGGGGGAGTTCGCGCTCGTCTCGGCGGCGCTGAGCGTCGGCGAGGGTGGTGGCCGGGTGACCGCCCTCATCGACCCCGCCTCGGTGCACACCGGCAACGAACAGCGCGACCAGCACATCCGGTCGGCCGATTTCCTGGACGTGGAGAAGTACCCGCAGATCGAGTTCACCTCGACCGAGGTCCGCGGCTTCGACGGCGAGACCTTCATCCTGGTGGGCGAGTTGACCCTGCACGGCGTCACCAGGGCCGTCGAGATGGAGGCCGAGTTCCTCGGTGTCGTCGACGATCCGTCCGGCGCGGAGCGAACCGGGTTCTCGGCGACCACCACCATCAGCCGCGCCGCGTTCGGCGTCGACATCCAGCTCGGCTTCGGCGCCGGCAACGTCGTGGTCGCCGACACCATCGAGATCACCATCGAGATCGAGTTCACGACCACCGAATCGGACCCGCGATGACTATCGTGGCACCCCCGCTGGACGTAGTGAAAGGACCAGAGACGTGAGTAAGACCGTGTTGTACATGTCGATGTCGGTGGACGGGTTCATCGCCGGGCCGAACGCGGCGCCGGGCAACGGGCTCGGCGACAAAGGGCATCGGCTGCATGAGTGGGTTCTGCCGGATGCCGACGCCGATCACAGGAGAGACCTCGGCCATCTGGCGGGCGTGAACCGTGAGGTCATGGACGAGGTCATGGCCACCGGGGCGGTCGTCGTCGGCCGGCGGACGTTCGAGTTCGCCGGCGGCTGGGGCGGCGACCACCACGATGGCGTGCCGATCTTCGTCCTGAGCCGCCATCAGCCCGATCCTGAGCTGCAATGGCCCGGGGTCACCTATGTGAGCGACGTAACGGCCGCGATGAACATGGCCAAGGACGTGGCCGGCGACAAGGACGTACTGGTCCACGGAGCCCGCACCGCTCAGCTGGCACTTGCCGCCGGCGTCCTCGACGAGCTGCAGATTCACCTGGTCCCGGTCCTGATCGGACAGGGTGAACCGCTCTTCGGGGACATGCCGCCCGACCACGTCGAGCTCGAACTGCTCCGTGCCGCGGACGGGCCGGGCGTGACGCACCTGCGCTACCGCGTCAGGACGGGGGGCTGAGACGATGGCGCTCATCCGGCTGTACATGACCATGTCCCTTGACGGTTACGTCACCGGGCCGCAGGACAGCCAGGACACCCCGATGGGAATCGGCGGGTTCCGGCTTTTCAACTGGCTCGACCGGCGTAACGCCCCGGGACCCAGCGGACAGGTGTACACCGAGGTGCTGGCCACCCGCGCCGTCATCTCCGGCCGCCGCACCTATGAGCACGCCGACCGCTGGCAGGGCGACCATCACGACGGTGTCCCCGTCTTCGTTCTGACCCACGACGTCCCGGAGGACCCGCCGCCGGGCAGCGTCCGCTATGTCACCGACGTCCGCGAGTGCGCCGCACAGGCCCGCGCGGCGGCCGGGGACGGCGAGGTGATGGTGCACGGTGCCGGGGCGGCGCAGGCGCTGCTGCGGGCAGGGCAGCTCGACGAGCTGGAACTACACGTCGTACCGGTCCTGCTCGGGCAGGGACGCCGGCTGTTCGACGACCTGCCGGCCGAGCACATCGAACTCGACCTGGTCCGCCGGTTGACCACGCCGCAGGTCGAGCAACTCACGCAGCACGTCACGCACCTGCGCTACCGCATCCGCCGCCCGTGACCCGCGAAGTCCCGGCTTCCCCGTGCGATCGGAACCGTACGAACGTAGGGCATCTTGCCGAGATCTGCCGCTACTTTATCGCTTGGCCCTGGCCCAGACGCGCTCAGTCGAAGATCTTGAGGGGGAAACAACGGCCCGGGACTGCGGCCGCGGTGTGCGAGCCAGATGTCGAGAAGGGCGGCGGTGAGAGCGTTGACGGGAACCAGGCGCTTCACATCGCCTCTGGCCGAGGTCCGCAGCGGATCTCTGTCCGATTATGCCTGGCACCGGAACCGCCCTTTGGACAGGATCGCTGATAGCTGATCACGGAGAAGGGGACGGCTCTCATGCGGATCTCAAGTGTGCCGGATTTCGTGCGCCGGTTGTTGACGGTGGCGGCGGTGGCGGTCCTCATCGTCACCACCGCCGCCCTGCCGACGGGTCCCGCGTCCGCGGCCTCCTCCGCGACCGCGACGTACAAGATCTGGCACTGGAACATGGCCGGGCATCAACAGCACCTGGGCTCGACGACGAACGGCATCATCCAGGCGATAGCCGGCTCGATCAGCTATCGCCAGCCGGACTTCGTGTCGATCAACGAGATCTGCCGCAACCAGTACGACGCCGTGATCGATGCCCTGCAGAGCATGGGCTGGCCGCAGAATCCCGCGAACTTCGCCCGCTACGAGCCGATGACGGCGGCGGGCGATCCCGGTTACTGCGCCGGGTACGGCATCGGCATTGCGATCTTCAGCCGCTTCGCGCTGGGCGACACGCTACGGCAGGCCCTGCCCTACGACGGGTCGGACAAGCAGCGCAAACTCCTCTGCGCACCCGTCGCGGCGCAGCCCACGACCAGGTTCTGCACCACCCACCTGACAACCGTCGCCGCCTACAAGGCCGCCCAGCTCGGCCACGTGCACAGTGTCCTGGAGGCATACCGTTCCCAGGGAGACGTCCCGATCATCGCGGGCGACTTCAACGTGCAGCCGGACTCACCGCTGCTGAACACCTGGTACGACGCCTCGGTTGACACCGACGCCAATCAAGGCAACGCCGGCCGCTACCACGAGCTCGACGATCGCGAGGCCGTGTGCCCCGGCTGGGGCGAGCAGACCACCGAGAGCAACAAGCTGGGGGCCTGCGGCCAGTCGGGAAAGGTCGATCTGATCTTCGTCCCCGCCGACCGGCTGACCGGTTACCGCGCGGATGCCCACCCCATCGGGCACGTCTGCGGCGGCAACCGCGACAAGCCCTGCTCCGACCACCGCATCGTCGACGCCACCATCTCGGTCACGACCGGGGAGTGACGCGACCGCACTGACCAACCCCAGGCCAGGGCCCTGGCAAAGTCGGTTGAGTGGCTCTTGATCATGGGAGGCCGAGGAGGGCCAACGGCGTCTCGGGAGAGGTGTCGGACGGCTTGGGCGGGGTTGGTCGCGCCGGTCAGGCGCAGAGCTCCGATGGCGAGGTTGCGCAGGGCGGCCATGTTGCGGGGTGCTCGCTGGTCATCGTCGCGGGGCGGCCGCCGGCCGCGAGCCCTTCGGCCCCACCGTCCGGCCGGGGTCTGGCCCAGAGTGCCGTGCACCTGGCCGTGGTAGGCGGCCACCGCCAGGGCCAGCCACCTGTTCAGCTCGGTGACGGTCAGCATCGCCGTGGCCTGGCTGTCGTAGCTGACGCACTCGGCCGGGTTGGAGAAGGTGGTGCCGGGCAGTTCGTGCACCATCTGCATCATCGTGCCGTCACAGCCTGCTTGAGGATCCCGAGTGCCCCCGGCCCCCTTGGGACTGCGAGGGGCCGGGGCACTCTTCGTGCTCGTTCCCCTGGAAGGGAGGGGAGCCAGACTTTCTGGACAGGCCTTACGCGCGCGGACGAGGCTCTGGGGCAGCCCAGCTGTGACGGGCAGTGCTCTTTGACAGGGTTCCAGCGGCTTAACGCGCCTGTGGAGGGGGCTCAGCCGCCTGCTTCCAGCCTGGCTCGCGGGATCCGCCGGGTTCGACATCGAGATCTTACGTGGGGACCTGCGGTATCGCCTCTCGACCGCTACGTGGTGTCAAGGAGGTTCAGTCGCGCCGTGACCGCGTCGCCGTCGTGTGTGAGGTCGGCACCCAGTGTGGTGAGTAGTCGCTGAGCGGCCCTGTTGCCGGCGGTGGTGCTCGCGAGCAGATGCTGGGCGCCGTCGGCGCGGGCGAGGTCGAGGAGCTGCCGGACAACGGCACTGCCGACTCCGCTGGCGCGGTGTGTGCGTCCGATCCAGATGCCGGTTTCGACCGTGTGCCCGGCAGCCGCGTCCGTCAGGGGAAAGAGCCGGGCGGCTCCGACCACTTTGTCGGTCACGAGGATGGCGTAGGTGATCCCCACGGGGTTGGCCGACAGCGACCTCGATCGGTGGAAGCGTACGAACGCCTCCCGCCGGATGGCCGTCCACCCCTCGGGTCCCTCGACCGGCGGCATCACCTCAAGCGGATCCGCGTCGGCGATTGCGGCATCGAGCAGATCCTGCAACAGGCTCTCATCGAGCCGCCGCAACGTGACATCGGAACGCATACGGATACCCAGTCTTTCGCGGCTGTATGGATATGGACGGGCGGATGTGTCAACGGCCTGGGCCGGAGCGCCCCGGACGGTGGCCGGCCTGGATTGATCTCTCGATGCCCGCGAGCCTGGAACCTGCCTCGCTTGACATCAAGCCTGCCACCGCCGGTGATGCTGCGCTGTGCGCAGCATCACCGGGCCAGCAGGTAGGTATGCGCAGAGCGATTCCTCGCGCTGGCCGCCGTCATCATGGCGATCCCGGCAAGCGTGGGCGGTCTGCGGCACCGCGCACGGCGCCAGTCACACGCGCTCCCTGGAAACTGAGCGTGTGGGTGCCCGAAACTCGGCCGTTGGGGTTGACCTGGGGGTTTGGTGTTCCCGTTCTGGCGGGCATGATCGTTGTTCATGGCGCTGCGGTTGCTCTATCTGATCTTTTGTTCGGTACGCGGGTTGGTTGGTGTTGATGGGGTGCCGCGTCACCTGCCTGTCCCCAAGGCCGTTGCGTTCTCGGCTGGTGAGGCTGCTGCATCCCTGGGTCGAGTGGCCGATTGGCACGGAGCCCATCAAAGCCTGGCCCAGGCGGCTCCACTACACGCTGTCCCGGATCCATCGCCGATCCAGCCGGATTGGCCAACCTCAATGTGCGTCGGCGAGACCGGCTTGGCGGCGTTCTCCACGAATACTCACATGCCGCTCAACCTGCATGGACGGAGTCTTCGCCAGGTGCGGAGTTGCCCCTACGAGGCTCACCCGCCGTGCGAGCATGAGCTCGCACGGCGCGTGGTCCGAGCCTGGCAGGCGTCTTACCAGTCGCCCCTGTAGAGCTGGCCGCGTACCGCACCGCCAGGGAACTGGGCGGTGTGCAGGTTCACGTACCAGTTCTTCGGGTTGTTCCAGATGCGGCTGGCCAGCGCGGCAGAGGTGGTCGCGCTGCCGGCGACGCCGTTGATGCTGGCCGGCAGGCCCTTTTCGGCGGCGAAGAAGGGCACGACCACCGGCCCGTTCTTGCCCTTCACAGCGCGGTGGATGTGCGCGCCGACCGGCGCTCCGATCCCCTTCCACGAGGCGGCGAACCAGACCCGGTTGCCCTCCGGCTGCACCAGCCACCCTGCGCGCCCGTTGTGGTCGCCGACCTTCATGCCGGGCGCTGGCACCTCCTGTCGCCCGTCGGCCTGTGTGGTCAGCGTGGTGCCGAACCCGTGCGCCAGCACCGACTCCAGTTCCACCGGGCGGACCCGGTGCAGCTGAGCCCGTACGGCGCCGCCGCCGAACTCCGCGTTGTGCAGGTTGGCATACCAGTTGCCGGGGTTGCTGACGATCCGGCCGAGCAGGTTGAGGTCCTTGACCAGGACCGTGCCCTTGACGGCGTGGAGCGTGGCGGGCACCGCCGCGCCGAAGAACGGGACCCTGACGTCGCCGTTCTCGCCCGCACGGCCCCGATGGATGTGGAACCCGCTGGGCGCGGCGACCTTCTGCCAACGGACGGCGTAGTCCACCCGGTGACCATGGACCCGGAACACAGCGAGCGCGCTGCCATCCACGTCACCGACCTTCATCCCCTGAGCGGGCACCTCGTTCGCGCCCTTGAGTGACGCGGCCAGGTAGATGGGGGTACTGGCCTGCGCGGAGATCGGGGTGAGTGACATGGCGATCAGTGCGGCGGCCACGGTGAGGCCGGGGACAACGAGGGTGCGCATATTCATGATTACCCTTTCGGTTCTCTCTGGCCTGGTACGGCTACGTCCCTTTCGGGGTTCAACTTTTGGAAGTTGGATAGATACGCATTTCGAGTGGACTGCTCGATGAGCAGGTCGACCGCGACGTCCTCGATCAGCGGAGCCGTGTCCGCTCGGAAACACGGTTTCGTGCTCTGAACTGGGATTTGCTGCACGATCAAGACGGCGACCATCGCGACGTGTTGTCATCGCTTGTCCACCGTTTGGTGAGGGGCTTGTCCGGCCTGCCGGCGGTG
>NZ_JBHSPA010000013.1:0-57110 GCF_042656245.1 Nonomuraea insulae | reverse complement strand
GGTGAGGGGCTTGTTCGACCTGCTGACAGTGCTGGTCCGCGCTGATCGGTCCAACAATGTTCCGTCACGAGAACCAGGTCCTCCGCCGTCAGCTCGGTGGCCGGTCGCGGTGGGTCACGCCGACCTGCACGATCGCGGAGGCCCCTGTCCGATGCCGCCGCCAGCGCAGGGCACAGGGCCGCTCCCGCCGCCGGGCATGTGTGGGCCCGGTGTTGGCGCGGATGCGGGTGCGACGGTTGCGCAACGCCGCGCGGCACGATCGGAGCGTTGTCGGGCGGCACAGCGCCGCTCCGGATGTGAGGAGTGATGCGGCATGTCTGCTGCGATTCTCAAGAAGGTACGCGGCCGGCGGGCGATCTGGGTCGCGGCGGTGGCCGCGCTCGCCGGCATCGGCTTGGCGGTCCCGGCGTCCGCCGCGGTGCCTCCCGAAGTGATCATCGTCGACACGTTCGCCACCCGGACGGCGACGGGCGCCGCGAACATCTTCTTCGACTTCGCCGTCCCGGCCGGGAGCTGGACCGCCGAGGCCACGCTCACCGGCCGCAACAACACGGCCGTGGCGTCCGGCCTGGCCTGCACGCTGCTGATCATCAGCGAGAGCAGCACCAACAACAGCCGCACGGTCGCCTCGTTGGGCCCCAACGGCCAGTTCGCCAGCCTGGCAGCGGTCACGGCGCGCACCGTGGGCACCTCCGGGACCGTACGGTTGTCGTGCAACGCGACCACGACCTCGAACATCTCGGTGTTCAACGTGAGCATCATGGCGACGCGCGTCAACTCCCTGACCCGCGTGAACCTCGGCTGACCCCGCGGCCGGCCCGGTGGCTCCAGCGCCCGTGAGCGAGCGCCGGAGCACGTCATGACGGGGACAGCGACGTCCCTGTCGTGACCCGGGCCGTGCGGTTCCGCGTCCTTCGCGCTCGATGGGGCAGGAGCTCAGAACGCGATGCATCCGTACAGCGCGAGATGGCCGGACTTCGTGCCGCCCACGGTGTGACATGGATGCCGGAGTTCCGATACCGGTGTAGCCCGCACCCGCGCAGGCGTTGCCGCCGTTCTGTTCCGGGAGGTGCATGGTCGCGGCGAAGATCGTCGACCCCGTTTCCCCTGATCGTGAGCATGGCCGCGATGGCGCTCGTGCGCTTCCATTTGTACGCGTTGGTGCCGCCGTCGTCGTTGCTCGGCGGCTTGTACAGCGTGCATCCGGCCCCGCCGCCGTACGGTGTTCCAGGCTTTAGCCAGCGAGACCGCCGCCCGCGCCGAAGAGATCCTCTCCCTGGACGTCGAGGACCTCGACCTGGAACGCCGCCGCGTACGCGTCGTGTCCAAGGGCGGCGCCCTCGAATACGTGCACTGGGCCACCGTCACCGCCCGGCTGCTGCCCGGCTGCACCCGCCGGGCCTGTGTTCCAGTCCGACCGGCGCTGTGGGTGCCGAAAATTCATCCATGCAGGTCGCAGGCTCGATGGGCGATCATGCGCTGCGGCAGCTGACCGACAGATTCCTCCTTGTACGGGGTGATCTGAAAACGTACAAGATCCATCTGGGGTCGACGAACATCCTGATGGAGCCCAACGACGCGTACCTGTGCATCGTCCCGGCGAGCGGGCACGGATGCCCGTAGCAGCACATGTGTTCGACGTGGCTGGTGCCCCGCCGCTGGCGCGGCGGTACCGGCCGTCGGTGGCCGCCTGGTCGGTGCGAGCGTATGAGTGATGTGCGGGTCTCGCCTGCCTGCCGCCGCAGCCATGGACGGCGCGATCTCCACCCTGCACCGGCGTGCCGCCACGAAACAGCTTCAAATGTCGCAGGCCCCGGCCAGGATGGGCCGCGAACCCGCTGGCGAAACTCAGCACTCCTCATGTGACATTTACATCTGTCTGCTCCGAGGTTCCACGGGGAGGATCAGCTCACATAACCCCCCTCGTCAAAACGGAGGCGTCCGTCGAAGGACGTCGGGCTTTACGGGGACCATCTCGGCGCGGCAGAAAGCATGGAGGCAGCAGGCATTGCGGCCACTTCGCCACCGGCACGCGGCCGGGTAACCATGGCGAGGGACGTCCTCCAGACAGAACCGGTCCGGATTGACAAGACAAGGATTTCATCATGACCGAACCCCAGGTTTCACCGATCAGTGACGCGGCCAAACCCCCGATCGCCGACCGGGCCGCGTTCCAGGCCGAGCTGGACCGGCTGCGGCCCAGGGAGAAGGCGCACACCCGCGAGGGCGACGCGATCGCCGCCGCCCGCCGCCGCCTGCCGATGGTCGAGGTCGATCCGCTGACCCCGCTGACCGGAGCCGACGGGACGGTGCCGCTGATCGACCTGTTCGCCGGACGGTCCCAGCTCATCGCCTACTTCCACATGTGGCACCCCGGCCGACCCGCCGCGCAGCAGTGCGAGGGTTGCACCTTCAGCAGCGCCCACGTCACCGAACTGGCCTACCTGCACTCCCGCGACGTCAGCTACGCGGTCCTGGCCAGGGGACCGTACGAGGAGGTCTCGCGCTACCGCGACTTCATGGGCTACCCCGCTCCCTGGTATTCGGTGCCGCAGGACTCCGTGGACCGCCTGATCGCCGGCCGGCACTTCGGCATCCTGGCCTGCTACCTGCGCGACGGCGACCGGGTGTATGAGACCTACTGGACCACCAGCCGCGGCAACGAAGCGATGGCACCGTCCTACGGACTGCTGGACCACACCGTCTACGGACGGCAAGAAGACTGGGAGAACTCTCCGGACGGCTGGCCGCAGCGCTGGGGCTCCAAGGGCGGCCAGTTCCAGCAAGACGGCCGCCCGGCCGCCCAATGGCCCCGCCTCCAGGCCGGCCGCGACGACGACCTCGGCTCCCTGCCGGACGGATGGACCAGGTGTTCATGCCCCCTGCACGACGAGCCGACGGCCACCGCGACGCGCTGACGGACCCGCGGACCCGGCGAGGGCGAGGAACGCGTCATGCCCCTCCTCCATACGGTGGGAGTATCGGTGGGCTGCGCCCTGGCCCTCGTGCCGGTGCTGCTGCCCTCCGCACGTCCTGCCCGCAGGTGGCCGCACGTCATCATGGCGCTCGGCATGGCGGCCGGGCACCTGGGCGGGTGGTTCCTCCTGGCCGGGCTGCTCGCGTTGCCGGCCGCCGGCTGGCTGTGCGGCTCCCCGTCCCGCCGCGCGGACAGCGCTCATCACATCCAGGACTTCGTGGCCATGTCCATCCTCTTGGTGCTGACGGCGTCCGCCGGACCTCCTCTCGGCGGCGCTCCCGCCGGGCACGCGCACGCGAGCGGTTCGCCGACGACGCTGGGCCTGGCCATCGGGGTGGTCTGGACCTGCGCCCGGCTCGTCCACCTCCTGCCCGAGCGGGACGCGAAGCGAAGGGCGATCGGCCAGGATCTGTGCGCGGCAGGAATGGCGGCCACCATGACCTTCATGGCCGCGTTGCCGTCGTGATGTCTTGCGCGCGGGGGTCGTTGCGTCACCGTTGATCGACCTGCCCCTTGCTCGGCACCCGCGGCGCAGGCGGCCTCAAGCCGCCCGAACGGGCCTGGACCGTCGCGCGGCTTCGGCGGGGCGTCGAGGTGGCGGACGCGTAGCTCGTCCATGAGCTCTTCGAGGAACGGCGGACCCGCATCGCGCATGCACTGCTGCCGGCTCCGGAGCCCGGCGCTGCCCGGGCGCCAGTCGAGGCCCCAGTCGCCGAGGGCGTAGATGGCGGGTCGGCGGCCGGCGCCTCCAGGTCGGGTACGGGGACGTAGCGGTCGAACATCGTGGCCGGCAGCCCGCTGAGCGTCCGCCAAAGCGGGACGGTGCCGCGGCTGAGAGTAGAACCGGCCGACCGCCTACGCCGGCAGCACCAGGACATACTCCGAAGCGCGTCCTTCTAGCGACAGTCGAGACAGACGGGTTCGCGCCAAAAGGGAGTGCCCTCCGGCCGGCGCCGGCCGGAGGGCACTCCCTTTACTTACCTAAGCGCACTGCTTTCTCCAGTAGACCGTGCAGTCACTCCTCCAGCATTTGAAGTAGGCACAACAAATGCTGCCGGTGCAGGTCGTGTGGTCGAGAAGGCAACGTGCGGTGCAGGCGGCCTGCGCATCGCCGGCCGGTACGACGAAAGCGACGATACGGTCCGCCAGAGCAGTGATGATCTTCACCTGCCGCACCTTCCTTCGGCGAGTTAGTTACACACGATGACCGTCTGAACGGTGCAATCACCATTGGTGCAGCGCATCCGGTAGCACCCGGGGGTCGGGCCGGGGCCGATCGTCACACACTTCGGGGTGCACGCGGCGTCAGCCTTGACCGTGGGAATCAACCGGTCGATGAGCTTGTCCAGCATTCTGTTTCACCTCCTTTCCTGTCTCGGGTTCACTGGGCGCGTCTTTCACGAGGGTTGTCTCGTGAAAGACGCGGGCTTGCAGACGGAAGAGACGGGCGTGGGTGCCGTCCACCGTCATGAGTTCGGCGTGGGTTCCCCGCTCGGCGACGACCCCGTCCTCCAGGACGACGATCAGGTCGGCGTTCCGCACCGTGTTTCAGCCGGTGGGAGATGAGCAGGCTGGTCTGGCCCGCGCATCCTGGCGTGCACGTCGGCCTCGGCTTCGGGATCGAGCGCGGGGCCGATCTCCCGCATCAGGGTCGTACGCCGGCGGGACAGCCTCAGCTGTGCGATGAGTGCCGGCACGGCGGCGCACAGCACGATCAGCGTCATGGCAGGACTGATCACCAGCACGGATCCGACGAGGCCGCTCACGATGACAGCGGAGCGGACCAGGCCGAATGCCTCGGTGACGATGCCATCCGCCCTGGAGGTTCCCTCCTGGGCGAAGCGCAGCCGGTCGAGGAAACGCGGATCCTCGAAAGGCCGGAGCCCGGGGAATCGTGCCGTGGCCGCGAAGAGCCGGTCCGTCGTGGTGGCCGCGATGGCGCGGCCGATCTGGCTGCCGAGGTAGCGCGAGGCGTGCGGCAGGGTCGCGGCGACGACGCCGGTACCGGCCAGCACCGCGGCGAGGCCCAGCAGCTCCGACAGGGAGGCCGTCCCGGTGAGGCCGTCGATGATCAGCTTGGTCAGCCAGGCCACCGCGACCGGCGTCGTGGCCATGGCCAGCAGGGTGAGCGCGTACCCGATCATGGGAGCGGCGGCGCTGCTCCAGCCGGTGGCCGCCGCCTCACGCGCGGAAGCGGTCAGGCGCACCCCGTCAACGGCCATGCTGCGGCTCCAGCTTCTTGACGGTGACGGCGCGGAGGTCGTCGGCGTGGAAGAAGCCGTGCTCGCGGGAGTCGAAGCTGACCTCGGTGTTGTCACCGATCAGGACGAACCTGCCGGCCGGGACGACGTCGTCGGCGACGACCCTCCGCACCCCGTCCGGGACCGGATCGCCGGGCAGGGCGGCGACACGTTTGATCAGGAATTCGCTGCCGGTCGGGTGCGGGCTCGAGACGACGGCGATCTGCCCCTTGCGCAGCGCCGCCAGGCCCGTGCGCCGGGCCAGGAGCCGGTCCCCATGGGTCAGGGCTGGGGCCATGCTGTTACCGCTGACGCGGATCACCAGGTATGTCGCGCGCAGCCGTACGGCCAGCAGGGCCAGCGCCGCGAGTCCGCCCGCCGCCGCGAGGAACGCCCGCCTCACGACGCCTTGACCTCGGCGGGCATGGTGTGGCCGCTGCTGACGACCGTGTCCCCGCCGTCGATCGTGATGACCGTCGGGTACGCGTTGACCTTGAACGCCGACTGAAGGGGGCCCTGGGGCGTCTCCGTGACGACACGTGCCACCTCCGCGAGCCGTTCGATGTCGGCTGTCGGCTCCTCGCCGGGGCCGGCCACGACCACGGCCAGCACGGCGTCCGACGTGCCGCGTGCCCGTTCCACGAAGAGCGGGAGCAGGTCCTTGCAGGGCTGGCAGCCCCGGGAGAAGAATCCGATCATCGCGGGTCCGCTCAGAAGCTCCTCGGAGACCGGTTCGCCGCTCGTGCTGGTGGCGGCGAACCGCGGGACCCGCGCACCGGGGGAGAGGGCTTCCGCCGGCGTCGACGCCGCCAAGCTCTGGCTGCGCAGGCGGCGGATCACGCCGACGGTCAGCAGCAGGTTCACCACGCCCAGCAGACCGACCAGCACGACCGCGGCGACCAGGTACTGCATCACGCCCTCCCCGCTCTGTCCGTGAACAACCCGGTGATGCCGTCAGCATCGAACGGTCGCAGGTCCGCGCTGCTGCGCAGCTTGGTGAGCGCGGCAACGGTGAACACCGCCCCGATCAGGGCCTGGCACGCGACGAGCAGGAGATCCACGATCCGGATATTTCATGAGGCCGCTAGCCCCGCTCTCGCGCGCCGCTAGCCCGGCCGGAATCAGGCTTGGGGCGCGACGGCACCACCTGGGTCAACGCCGACATCAGGAAGTGGTCCGCCGGCGGCACCGTTCGGAGTGGCAGCGGCCACTTCGAGTTCTCGGCAGTGCCGTGGATTCGCGTCGCTGAGCTTCGACCTCGCGACGGTACGCGGCGCACTCGCCGACGTCCTGCCCGCCCACCTCGTCCCCAGCGGTCTGGTCACGCATCCACGGTTGCCGCTGACACCGCAGGGCAAGATCGACAAGGCGGTCCTGGCCGCGGAGGTACTCCCATGGCCTGTGGGGACCGAGGAGGGCGATCTCCGGCGATGTGTCACCCACATGGTCTTGCCTCTCTCGCCACCGCGCACGTTCTCCACCACGAAGACAGGGCGGACAGCGGACCTGCGAGCGGATTCATGGGGTTCGCCTGGCCAGGGGTGACTACAGGCCGGGGATGTCGTGGTGGTGGCGCCGGATGTGCGCCAGGAAGGCCCGCATGTATCCGGTCAGGAGCTCGGCGGTGCCCGGCACCTGGACGCCGCCCTCGTCATCGATCAGCCCCTTGGTGAACTGGATGTAGGCCTCGGGCTGGCCCATCACCGGGGAGTTGGTGAAGGACAGGATGGTCTTGAGGTGCTGCTGCGCGACCGCGGTGGAGATCGCGCCGGGGGAGGCTCCGATGATCGCCGACGGCTTGCCGTTCAGCACGTTGGACCCGAAGGGCCGGGTCGCCCAGTCGATGGCGTTCTTCAGCGCGCCCGGGACGGACCGGTTGTACTCCGGGGTGACGAACAGCAGGGCGTCGGAGGCTTTGATCGCGTCCTTGAACTCCTGGGCCACGGCGGGGTAGTTCGGGTCGTGGTCGTGGTTGTACAGGGGGAGCTCGCCGATGGGGATCTCCGTGAGGCGAAGCTCCGGTGGCGCGAGACGGCTCAGCGCCAGAGCGAGCGTCCTGTTGATCGATTTCTGGGAAAGGCTCCCGACGATGTAACCGACGTCGTACGTCATTGCGTTTTTCCTCTCAAGAAGACGTGCGGGGTTCCAGGGCGTGATGTTCGCGGGCTAGTTTTCGACGAACGTGACCGTCTCGCTGAGCGGTGCGCGGCCCGTACGGGTGTGATGGACCGTGACGTCCTCGTAGCCGATCGACATGCCGCAGAAGAGGAGCAGGTCGTCCGGGGGAGACAGGACCTCCGCGACGGTCTTGTGGTATTTCGACCACGCCATCTGCGTGCAACTGTGCAGTCCTTCGGCGCGCAGCAGCAGCATGACGGTCTGCAGGTACATGCCGACGTCGGACCATTGGGGCGGGCCCATGGTGCGGTCGATGTAGCAGAACAGGGCGGCGGGCGCGCCGTAACAGTCCCAGTTCGCGGCGGCGGCCCGCTGGCGCGCCTCCAGGTCGTCGTGCGAAATGCCTTGTGAGCCGTAGTGCTCCTGCCCGAAGGCGAATCGGCGCTCGCAGTACGGGGACTTCAGCGCGGGCGGGTACGTCTCGTACTCCGGCTCGTCCCACGGGTCGCCCGCGGCCAGGCGCTCGCCGGCGCGCTTCTTGAGCTGGGCCAGCGGCTCGCCTGTCACTACGAAGATGCGCCAGGGCTGGACGTTCGATCCGGAGGGCGTCCAGGCCGCGGCGGACACGACGCGTTCCAGCACCTCCTTCGGGACGTGCCGGTCGGTGAAGCGGCGGACCGCCCTTCGGCTCGTGACTGCCTCATAGACGTCCAAGATCATCAGCTTCCCTCAGCATGTCCGATTCGTTACATACGCAATGGTATCACTCGAAATAGTATCGTTCAATACCATCTACTGGGCAGGCGGAGCTCAAGGTCGGGACGCTGGTGCTCGGCGTGTTTACGCCTCGCCGCCCACGGGATGGGCGAACCGGGTCAGCAGTTCACTCAGTTGCCCGGCCTCGCCGGGCCCCAGGCTGGCGACCAGGCGCTCGGCCATCGGCTCCGCCGCCACGTGGGCCGCGTCGAACAGCTCGACGCCCGCAGGTGTGATCATCACCGCGCGCGCCCGCCGGTCTCCCGGAACGCTCCTGCGCACGGCCAGCCCTTTACGTTCCAGGTCGTCCACGACGCGCATGATCCCCGCCTTGTCCGACCCTGTCGCCGCGGCCAGGTCCCGCTGCACCGTGGGCCCGCGGTCGACCAGCACGATCAGTACGGCGAAATGCCGCAACTCGATGCCGAGCGGCCGCAGCGCCTCCGTCATCACCGCGGCCGCGTGCCAGTGCGCCCGGCGCAGCAGCAGGCCGAGGGCGAAGGGCGAGACGTCCCCGGGGCGGTCGGTCGCGCGCGAGGCGGTGGTTCCATGCGGAACATCGGCGGTCATGAAGTCATACTACCGACGATGCTTTCATTCGATACGGTATCAATTGAAATTAACGGGCAGGTTGAGGACGGGGCGGGCGGCGTACGATGAGGACATGAGCCGACAAGTGGTCGCGGCGCTGGCGGTGGCAGGCGCGCTCGTGCTGGCGGCGGCGGTGATTGTGATCATCCGGGTCGGCGATCCCGAGCGTGCGGCGCCGGGGTCGTGGAACGAACGCCCTCCTGAGGACGTCGCCTCCTACTGGACGACCGAACGTATGCGTGAGGCCAGTCCCGGCTGAATCGGGCGGGAAGCCGGCTCGGCTCCCCGCCCAGAAGGATCAGCGGACCGACACGTCGTTGAAGACGTTGATGGCGCCGTCACCGTGGTTCGCCGACTTGGCGATGATGTTGGTGGGAGCCCCGTTGGCGAAGTCGCGATGGCTGTACGCGCCGACGATGTAACCCCAGCCCCGGCTCAGCTGCAGGTCCTGCAGCCAGGGTCCGCCGCTGGCGCCGTGGTGCATGTCGCAGTTGATGTGCATGCGGTCGTCACCCGAACTGGCCCGGCTGGTGTTGCCGAGGCAGTACCACAGGTCGTTGCCGCTGAAGTCGGTGCGCTGGTAGCCGTCCTGCGGGAAGCCGAAGGTGTTGACGCCGCTCCACGCCTGGCCCTGGCCGAACTTGTAGCCCTGCGACCCCGTCCAGTCCTGCAGGTTCCCGTGGGCGGGCTGGGAGTTGAACGCGATGGCGGCGACGTCGTAGTGCAGATTCCCGCTGTCCTGCCAGCCGACGGTGGTGTTGGTGTACTTCCACGTCCACCGGCCCCACGGCTCTCTGTTGTTGTCGGCGTCTGGGACGAAGATGAAGTTGCGGAAGTAGTTGCCGGTGCCGCCGCCTCCGACGTGGACGCAGTGGCCGGCCGTCCACACCGTGCTCCGGTTGGTGGCGTTGATGACGCTGCCGCTGCAGTAGCCGTTGGTGCCGTTGACGCGCGTGAAGTAGATCTTGCCGATCGTGATGGCGGGCATGCTGCCCTGCCGCCCCCAGCGTTCAGCGCGCGAGCCGGCCAGCAGGTTGTTCTTCGGGCTCGCCTGCGGCCCGAGCCCCTTGGCCGGCAGCGAGCCCTCGGAGGCCCGATCGGGTAGAACGTCCTCGACCTGCGTCTGAACCTGCTTGGGGTCCGCCACCGGTACCGGCTCCGGCGTGGCCGCGCGCATGCGCTCCTCGGTCCAGAAGTCGAGCAGGCTCTGCGTCCGGGCCTTGTTCACCACCCCCGTCGCCAGGGCGGACGGCTTCTCCTCCGCCGCTGCGGACGCCTGTGAAGAGACGGTCGCGCTCATCCCCGAGACGGCCAGCAACGTGGCTAAGACGATTGCGGCGTGCCTTGAGCGTGGCTGCATGATCTTCCTTTCTGCAGACGAATTCGGCGAGCTTTTACATATTGAAGACGGATCCGCCGCTTGGGAAGAGTAACTCGCATGAATTCTTTCCGGCGATAGGGAAAGGCGATCGGCGAAATCGCCGAACATTTCGAGCGTCGATTTCGGTCGTCGCCCTGACGCCGCGCGCCTGGCCTGCCCGAACCCGTGGCCGGGAGGAGCATTCAGCACTTTCGCCTGTTATTCATCCAGGCCGGTTGATGTGCCTTCACGAAATCGGCGATCTTGTCATCGATGTGGTCGGCGAGCCGTATCTCAAAGACCGTGAACTCGCGGACCTCGCCGTTGTCCTCGTACGTTTCGACGCCGTCGCCGAACGTCGCGCCATTCCGCGACGACGCCGAATGCCTATGCTGGCTGCGCTACCCCACGCCCCCCAACCGGCGCCACCGCCTACGGCCTGACGTCCACCACGGGCCTGATCGATGCGGTCATCGACGTTCAACGAGACGATATCGAGCAGGTCCGGCGGCTCGCCGATGCCGGGCGCCAGCCCCAAGCCGACCTGGTCACCGACGGCTTCCTCGACGAAGCGGGCAAGAAGCTGGCCTGGAGCCGAGCCAACCGCCACCTGTTCGAGCAGCACAGATCGACGACCGCAGCTGCCGGAACTTTGTGAGCAGGCCGATCATCTAACACGCCATGGAAGCGCTCACCGCTGGAGATCCGCAGCACATCGGGGACTACTGGCTCGCGGGGCGGCTCGGCTCCGGCGGCCAGGGAGTCGTGTACGACGCCTATGATCGCGAAGGGCGCAGAGTAGCGCTCAAGGTGCTCCACGCGGCGGACAGCCAGGCGGGCCGCGACCGGTTCGCCAAGGAGGCGGCGGCCGCCGGGCGGGTGGCCGCGTTCTGCACGGCCAGGGTGCTGGCCTCCGACCTGTCGGGCAGCAGACCGTACATCGTCAGCGAGTACGTGCCAGGCCCGAGCCTGCGCCAGGCCGTCAACCGGGGGCGCAGGTTCACCGGAGACGACCTGCACAGGCTGGCCACCGCGATCGCCACCGCGCTGACCGCCGTGCACGACGCGGGCGTGATTCACCGGGACCTCAAGCCGGACAACGTACTACTCGGCACCGACGGCCCACGGGTGATCGACTTCGGTATCGCGCGCACCCTGGACATGTCGTTGACCAAGACAGGCGAGGTGTCCGGCACTCCCAGCTACATGGCGCCCGAGGTGTTCACCGGGCAGCGGGCGGGCGCGCCTGCCGACGTGTTCGCCTGGGGCGCGATCGTGGTGTTCGCGGCCACGGGCGAGGACCCGTTCACAGCCGACAACCTGGGCGGGGTCATGCACCGGGTGTTGTCGGCGCAGCCCGACCTGAGCGGGCTGCCGCCGCGGCTGGCCACGCTGGTGGGCGCCGCGCTGGAGAAGGACCCGTCGGCGCGGCCCACGTCCCGCGACCTGCTGCTCGCGCTGGTCAGCGGGAACGACTCGGACATTCGCGGGCTGCTGACCGCGGGCAGCAGCGCGGCCAAGGGCGTGCACGTGCCCGGCCTGGTCGATCCGGCACTCGGCACAATCGCCGAGGACGCCTATGGCGCGCTCATGCCTGACGAGCGCGAGCTGGCCGCCGAGGTCTTCCTCCGCATGGTGGCGGTCACCGACGACGGGCACGAGACCATCCGCTGGGCCCTGAAGGAGGAACTGCTCGCCGGCCGTTCGGAGCGGGAGAGCCAGGCCATCGAGCGCATCCTGCAGGCCTTCTCCTACCTGGTGACGCAGAAGGGCGACGCGGTGGCGCTGTCGCGGCCTGCTCTGCTGCGTGCCTGGCCGCGGCTGCGGGTCTGGGTGAACGGTGATCGCGACGGGCTCGCCGTCCTGAGTCAGATCAGCAACGCGGCCCGCCAATGGGAAGAGAACGGGCGCAAGGATGGCGACCTGCTGCAGGGCAGCCGGCTGGACCACGCGCTGACCTGGGCGGCCACCGGGCGCAGGCACATCACGTTGACCCCGCGGGAGCGCGACTTCCTCGCCGCGGGCACCGAGCTGACCAGGAAGCGCATCCGCCGCAGGCGGATGACCACGGTCGCGCTGGCCGGGCTGCTGGTGGTGGCGCTGGCGGCGGGCGGTCTCGCGGTGCTGCGGGGAGAGGAGGTGGCCGAGCAGAGCCTCCTGGTCGGCCGGCAACGCGACCAGGCGGTGGGGCGGCAGGTCGCGGCCGAAGCGGACAAGCTGCGTACCACCGACCCCACCAGGGCGATGCTGCTCAGTGTGGCCGGTTGGCGATTGGCGCCGGGTACGGACACCAGGCAGAGCCTGATGACCTCGCTGACGATGCCGGAGAGCACGGTCTTCCGCGACCCGGGCGCCAAGGGGGTCTCGGCGGCCGCGACGGCGGCCGACGGGCGGACGCGGGTCATCGCCGGCGAGGACGGCGTACGCGTCTACGACGTGCCTTCGCGGCGGCAGTCGAAGTTCTGGAAGTGGCCGAGCGGTTTCGGCGCGCTGCCGTCAGCGGCCGCGCTCAGCCCGAGCGGCAAGACCCTGGTGATCGTCAGCAGGAACATGGCGTACTCCTGGGACACGATGACGGGTAAGAAGCTGTACGAGCACCGCGTGGCCGACGGCACCCCGGGCGTGCACGTCGTCTTCGACGGGAACGAGAGCCTGGCCGCGGTGATGCGGGAAGGCTCACTGGAGTTCTTGTGGGATACCAGGACGGGCAGGTCCTACACGCCGGAGCTGGAGGCGGACTACGCTCCGGCGATCGCCCCTTCCGGCGCCTACGTCGCGGGGATCGGACTCAACCAGGGCGGGCTGAAGGTGATCCGCCTTCCTGACCTCACCGTGGACACCCGGATGCCGAAGAAATGCGGCACCGTGGTGGCGTTCACACCGGACAGCCGGCGGCTGCTGTGCGCGCACGGCGACATCGAGGCGTGGGACCTGGGCACCGCCACCAAACTGCCCGACGACGATCGGCCGTTCTGGCAGGCCTCGGCCTCGGAGGACTTCGGGAACGCGAGTCTGCGGGTCAGCCGCGACGGCGGCAGACTGCTGGCCACCGAGGGACGAACGCTCCACCTGTGGGACGCGGTGAAGGGAGACGAGCTCTACACCTACCAGGCGGAGGGCGAGGTCGACGAGGCCTGGCTGGACCCTGACGGCAAGACCATCCGCTATCTGCTCGAGAACTCGGTCATCACCATCGACCTCGGCTCCCGCGTCTCTTCCGGCAGGCTGCCGAGGGGGTACGCGGTCAGCGCGTTCAGCCAGGACGGCCGGTTGATCGCCGCCACGAAGGACGCCGGCCCCGTACGCGTGGAAGATTCGCGCAACCTGGGCAGCCTGGGCGTGCCGATGACGGGCAGCGAGGGCAGCACCGGCGAGCTGTTCGATCCGGCGGGCAAGAGGCTGGCCGCCGGCGGCGAGGACTCGGCGATCTCCGTCTGGAACGTGGCCACGGGCGCGCGGCTCTGGCGCCATCCCGTTCCGGGCACGCAGGAGGTGCTGTCCAAGGCGTTCACCCCCGATGGCGGCAAGCTGGTGCTGTCGCTCAAGGAGCTGAGCCAGCGGGACGCCCGTAACGAGCTGATCGTGCTGGCCGCCGACACCGGCCGCGTGCTCTCCCGGCACCCGCTCAACACCGCCACGGGAACCATCGTCTCGACTCGCGACAGTACGGCGGTGGTGAGCAGCACGGGCAATGTGCTCGCGCTGGACTCCGGCAAGGCCGTCGGCCCCGGCTTCAACGGAGCGGGGGAGGTCATCGCGGTCAGCCCCACAACGCCACTCCTGGCCCTCGGCTCCAGCACGGTCGAGCTGTGGGACATCGCGAAGGGCGCCGAGTTGCCTCCCGCCCTGCGTGTGGCGGGCAACGCCGACGTCGAAGCCGTGCTGTTCAGTCACGACGGAGCTCTCCTCGCCTTGATCAGCAGGTCCATCGGTGAGACGTTCGACGACGTGTACACCGCCCAGATCTGGGACGTCGGTTCACGGCAGCGGCTCGGCTCTTTCCCCATCGAGATCTTCGACCTGCTGGCGTTCAGCGGTGACGATCACATGCTGTACGTCTCGGGCAATGACTCGGGGACCATCACCCGGATACCGGTCGATGGGGACCGTGTCGCCGAGCTGGTGTGTAAGCGCGCAGGCAGGACGTTGAGCGCGCAGGAGTGGAGCCAGTATCTGAAGGGTGTGTCCTATCGCAGCTTGTGCCCGTCGCCTTGAACGCGGCGGGACTTCCCGGCGAGCCTTGCGCCCGCCGAAAACCCTCATCCACCCAGTTCAAGCTGCATGTGAGTACTCGTGAAGGACCCCGCCGAGCCGGTCTTGCCGGCGTATGCCGCCGGGATGGTCACGGCCCGCCGTCCACCGACGTCACGGTCCGGTCGGTGGCGGGGTCGATGTCGATCCCCGGGCGCCGGCGCGTACCGCGCCCGGGCGCAGCGCCTCAGTGGGGATAGACGGCCGGTCCGACGCCGTCTGAGCGATCTGCGGTCTGGGGCTCGGGCGCCCGTGAGGTCGCCACTCCGTGACCTCTGTCCCAGGCAGGACGGCCGGCTGGGGCTCGGCGAGTGACGGCATAACCCGAAATATCGCCCAGTCGGGTGTTTTTATGTTTATTTGACGCATTGCACATCGATCAGGCAGTCTACGTGGGTCGGATATTGCAACAGTGTTGCTATATCCGCAACAACGGCCTGCTGCGCTGACGGAGGTGCGATGCTTCAGACTGCGGACCGGGCGCTTCAGGTCCTCCTGGCGTTCCGTGATCGCCCCGACTGGGGGGTGACCGAGCTGTCGCGCGCCCTGGGCCTCGACAAGTCGATCACACAGCGGCTCCTCGTCACCCTGGTTGGGCGTGGCTTCGTCACGGCCGACCCGGCCAGCCGGCGTTACCGCCTGGGCCCCGCCGTCAGCGTGCTGGCCAGGGCCGCCGAGCGGGGCGGCAGCCTGGAGGCCGCCGCCCGGCCGGTGCTGGCCGAGCTGGCCCGCCAGGCCGGGGAGAGCGCCATCCTGAATGTCCCGCACGGGGCGTTCTACCGCTGCGCGGTGGCCGTCGACGCCGACGGCCCCGTGCGCTACTCGGCCACCGTGGGCGAGACGATCCCCGCGCACGGCGGCGCCGCCGGACACGCCATCTTCGCCTTCTACCCAGAGGCGGAGGTCCGGCGGCTCCTGGCCGGCAGGCTCGCCCGCTTCAATGAGCACACCGTGACCGACCTGGACCGGCTCCTTCGGCGTTACGCCGAAATCCGCGACGAAGGCGTCGCAATCACCCACGGCGAGTTCGACGCCAACGTCACCTCGGTGGCGGCGCCGTGCTACGCCCTCGGCGAGGTCGTGGGTTCCGTCGTTGTCATCGGAACGCAGGAGCGTATGGAGGACAGGCTCGACAGTGTCGTCGAGCTCGTGCGGGAGGCGGCTCGCCGCCTCGGCTCCATCCTCGGTGGCCCTGAGTAAGCCGCGGCCTGGCCGCGTTGGAGAAACATGTCCTTCACGACAACCCAGAAGGGTGCCGACCTGCACGGTCCGGAGTCACACCCGAAGGCCGTCGAGCCGGTCGTCCTGATCCTGACCGTGCTGCTGTCGGTGGTGGGGGCCTTCATCGGCCTCCACATGATCACCACCCTCGGCGTCAGCCCCAATACCGCGGTCATCGGTGCCCTCGTCGCCATGCTCGTGGGCCGCGTCCCCATCATGCACCTGCGGAAGATGCGCTCCATCCACCGGCAGAACCTGGTGCAGAGCGCCATCTCCGGTGCCACGTTCGCGGCGGCCAACTCGCTGCTGGTGCCGATCGCGGTGCCGTTCGTGCTCGGCCGTACCGACCTGATCTGGCCGATGCTCGTCGGTGCGGCGATCGGGCTGGTGGTCGACTCGTGGGTGCTCTATCGCGTCTTCGACTCCAAGCTGTTCCCAGGCCGCGCCGCCTGGCCGGCCGGGGTGGCGGCCGGTGAGACGCTGGTCGCCGGCGACGAGGGCGGCAGGAAGGCCGTCGTGCTCGGCATCGGCGGGCTGGTCGGCTTCGCCGGATCCTGGCTCAGGGTCGGCGGCGCCGCGCTGCCGCTGTCGGCCGCCGGCGTGGCGCTGATCGGCAACATCTGGGCGCTCGGCGCGTTCGGCCTGGGCCTGGGCGTGCGGCAGTACAGCGACGAGTGGTTCGGGCTGAACCTCGCGGAGCAGTACATCCCGCACGGCTTCATGGTCGGCGCCGGCGTGGTCGCGCTCGCCCAGGCCGTCTGGCTGCTCATGCGGGGCAAGGGCGGCGGCAGCAAGCAGAACGCGGTCGAGGTGCGCATCCCCGAGGCCGCGGTCGAGACCGTCAACGAGCGGGGCCTGCGCCGCGCACTCGTTGAGGGCTACGTGCTGTTCCTGCTGGGCGCCGTCGTGGTGGCGGTGCTGGGCGGCGTGCTCGGGGAGCTCACTCCGCTGCAGACGCTCGGCTGGGTCCTGCTGGCCGCCTTCGGCGCGCTCGTCCACGAGCTCATCGTGGGACTGGCGGCCATGCACTCCGGGTGGTTCCCCGCCTTCGCCGTCACGCTGATCTTCCTGGTGCTCGGCCTGGTGGTCGGCATCCCGACCGTGCCGCTCGCGCTGTTCGTCGCCTACGTGGCCGCGACCGGCCCCGCCTTCGCCGACATGGGCTACGACCTCAAGGCCGGCTGGATCCTCCGCCAGGGCTCCACCCCTTACCGGCTGGTGGAGAAGGCCGGCCGCAAGCAGCAGTACATCGCCCAGCTCGTCGGCTTCGGCGTCGCCCTCGTCGTGGTCGCGCTGGCCTGGCAGTCGTACTTCGGCGACGGCCAGATCCCCCCGGTGTCCGCCGTCTACGCCGAGACCGTCAAGGCGGGCCTCACCGACAGTTCCACGCTCGTCAACCTGCTGCTGTGGGCGGTGCCCGGCGCGCTCGTCCAGCTCGTCGGCGGCCCGGAGCGGCAGATGGGCGTCATGCTCGCCACCGGCCTGCTCATCCTGACCCCCTACGCCTGCTGGTTCGTCATGGCCGCACTGGTGGCCAGGGTCGTGTGGACCCGCGTCAGGGGCAAGTCAGAGGCCGAGAAGGACCTCAACCTGATCGGCTCCGGCATCATCGCCGGATCCTCGCTCTCCGACATCAGCCGCATCTTCGGCGGTGGAAAGGAATAGGGATGGCAAGGCTCGGAATCGTCACGATCGGCCAGTCGCCGCGCGTGGACATGGTCCCGGAGATGACGGCCTGGCTGCCGCCCGTAGAGCTGGTCGAGCGCGGTGCGCTGGACGGCCTGACGCGCGCGGAGATCGCCGTGCTGGCCCCCGGCGAGCAGTCCGGGGAGGTGTTGACCACCAGGCTCGACGACGGCTCGTCCGTCGACCTCGACCACGACCTGATCGTGGTGCGGGTCCAGGACGCCATCGAGTGGCTGGAGGCGACCGGCGTCGATGCGACGCTGGTCGTCTGCACCGGCCACTTCCCGCCGCTGCGCCACGCCAGGCCGCTGCTGCTCGCCGAGAGCCTGCTCGTGGCCGGGGTGCGCGGGCTGACCGGCTCCGGCCGGCTCGGCGTCGTCTGCCCCCTGCCCGAGCAGGAGGAGATGAGCCGGGCCAAGTGGCCGGGCGCACTGGTCGCCGCCGCCACGCCGTACCGGGAGGGCGCCGAGCGCACGGTGGCGGAGGCGGCACGGAGGCTGGTCGGCGCGGGTGCGGAGTGGATCGTGTTGGACTGTATGGGTTACACCGACGCCATGCGCCGGGCCGCCGCGGCGGCCGCGGGCGTGCCGGCGCTGCTCGCGCGCTCCGTCGTGGCCCGGCTGGCGGGGGAGGTCGTCGCGTGAGCGTCCTCGGCGTGGTCCGCGTGATCACCAGCGACGATCCCGCCTTCGTCGGTGCGCACGGCCGGTGGATCGAGCAGAGGTACGGCCTGCGGACCCGCTCGGCGTGTATCCCCGGCCAGCAGTACGGCGTGCACGACGACGAGTCGTTCGCGCGGGCCGTACCGAAGATCGTCAAGGTCGCGGAGGAACTCGCGGCCGAGGGCGCGAGCTGCGTGCTCATCAGCTGCGCCGCCGACCCCGCGCTCGCCGAGACGCGCGCCGCCGTCCCCATCCCCGTGGTGGGGGCGGGCTCGTCGGGAGCCGCGACGGCGCTCGCGCTCGGCGGCCGGGTCGGCGTGCTCGGGCTCAACGACGAGGCGCCCGAGGCGGTGCGGGCGGTGCTCGGCGACAGGCTGGCCGCCTCCCTGCGCCCCGAGGGCGTGCGCCGCACCACCGACCTGCTGGAACCCGGGGCCGCCGACCGATCGGTGGCGGCCGCGCGGCGGCTCGTCGAGGCGGGGGCGGAGGCGGTGCTGTTCGCCTGCACCGGCCTGACCACGATCGGGCTGGCTCCGCGCATCACCAAGGAACTGGGCGTCCCCGCAGTGGACGCCGTACTCGCGGCCGGACTCATGGCGTCCTACGCGATGCACGACAAGGAAAGGGCTGTGAACATATGAGTTGGCGCCACGTCATCGACGCCTTCGAGCTGCTCGACGATCCGTCGGTCGACGGCCGGGCGGTCGCCGCCCACCTCCGCTCGGCGGGGGCGGAGGAGGTCGTCGTCCAGACCATCAAGGGCGACAAGGGCACCACGGACTTCATCCGCACGGTGATCCCCGGCTCCCACGGTCGGCGGATCGGCGGGACGGCGCCCACGCTCAGCATCGTCGGCCGCCTCGGCGGCCTCGGCGCCCGGCCCGAGCAGATCGGCTTCGTCTCCGATGGCGACGGCGCGCTGACCGCGATCGCCGCCGCCGCCAAGCTTGCCGTGATGCACGAACGCGGCGACGTCCTCGCCGGCGACGTGGTCATCGGCACCCACATCTGCCCGGACGCCCCCACGCGGCCGCACGACCCGGTGCCGTTCATGGACTCGCCCGTGGAGATCGAGGACATGAACAAGCACGAGATCGACCTCACCGCCGACGCGATCCTCTCCGTCGACACCACCAAGGGGAACCGGGTCGTCAACCACAACGGCTTCGCACTGTCGCCGACAGTCAAGCAGGGCTGGATCCTGCGCACCAGCGAGGACCTGCTGGCCATCCAGCAGCGCGTCACCGGCCGCCTGCCCGTGGTCTTCCCGCTGGCCATGCAGGACATCACGCCCTACGGCAACGACGTCCACCACCTGAACTCGATCCTGCAGCCGGCCACCGCCACGAGCGCGCCGGTGGTGGGGGTGGCCATCACCACGGAGACGCCGGTCGCCGGGTCCGCCACGGGGGCCACCGACCTGCGCAGCGTGGAGTCGGCGGTGCGCTTCTGCATCGAGGTGGCCAAGGACTTCGGCCGGGGCGGGGTCTCCTTCTACGACCGGACCGAGTTCGACCGCCTGGTGTCGCTGTACGGCGAGATGACCACCCTGCAGACCTCCGGCCGGGCTTCCTGAGCCCAGCGGCCCTTCCGGCCGTTCTTTTCTGGGCCCGGCGCCACGAAAGCCCTCAGGCCTGGCCTGAGGGCTTTCGTCACGTTCCGGGAGCCGGTCGGGCTGTGGTCCTTTCCCGGGGTCCTATTCCCGGGGGCTTTCGCGGCGGACCGGCGCCCTCCCTGAGGTGGGGGTCAGCTGTCGAAGTGAGGCGTCATCGTCAGCAGCTCCGGCACGTCGCTGCCCGGGGCCAGCTCGCGCGGCTCGGCACCCCGCGTGAACAACCGCGCGGCCTTCGCGCCGCCCAGGCGTGCCGTGGATCCGCTGACCCGCAGCCACGTGCCCTCGCGCAGCCCCAGCACCGGCACGTCGTTGTCCTCCAGAAACTCCTCCAGCCGCTGCTGCCGGGTCTCGCCCATGTGCGTGCTGGACGGGTCGGGATCGAGGTAGTGCGGGTTGATCTGGAACGGCACCAGCCCGAGCGCCTCGAAGGAGTCAGGCTCGGCGATCGGCATGTCGTTGCTCGTGCGCAGAGTCGGGCAGGCCATGTTGGTGCCGGCGCTCGACCCCATGTAGCGCAGCTCGCCCGCCAGGACCCGCTCGCGCACGACCTCGCGCAGCCCGGTGCGCTGGAGTGTCTTCAGCAGGCGAAAGGAGTTGCCGCCCCCGATGAACAGCACCTCGGCCTCGGCCACCGCGCGCAGCGGGTCGGCGGTCGCGTGCACGCCGGTCACCGTGATGCCGCGCGGCGCGAGCGCCTCCGCCACGACCTTGGTGTAGGCGTCGTGATCCTTCAGCGCGAACGGCACGAACGCCAGGTGCCCGCCCGGCCCGATGAAGTCGCTCACCTCGTCGAGGACGTGCTCGAGGAAGCCGTGGCCGTGGTTTCTGGAATTGGACAACAAGAAAAGCTCCATGATGGCTGAATCATATCCGGGCCCTGACGTGCACCCCCATTGACAGCGCAACGGTGACAAACTTACGGTCTGGACCGTAAATGAGGGGGAGTACGGGCGCGTACCCGTAGCGGAACTCGAGGAACGGCTGGCACGGCCCAGTGCCGCGCTCGACGGCGACATTCTGATCCTGGGGCCGGGGGCAAGCTCGGCCCGAGCCTGGTACGGCTGGCGCTCAACGCCACCAAGGCGACCGCAACGTCATCGCGGTGTCGCGCTTCTCGGCGGAGGGGCAGGCCGAGGCGCTGGCGACCGAGGGGCCACGGTCGTCAGGGCAGACGCCGCCGACGAGCGCGCGCTGAAGGTGTCCCGCTCGAATATGGGGTTCTGGGTCTGAGCTACAGCGCCGGCCCGGCCGGGTGAGTGCGGCCCGGATCGCCAGCCACTCCGGACGGATGCCTCGATGGCTGCGGAGCGTTTCGCGCGCCGCAGCGCCGGCCTCGCCGCCTTCGGCAACGGTCATCTCCAGACAGCGCCGGTGGAGCTTGCCCCAGCGGTCATCTACGAACGAAGGGAAGATCAACACGCCACGGCGTCAGACGCCTGACCAGTTACGGCAGATCAGTCCGTCGCTTCGCGGACGTCCTTTCCCAACTCGGCGAACGCCTTGAAGTCCTGCATGTGCTGTTGCGACTGCTTGCGGAAGGCGCCGGGCATCAGAAGTCCCACCAGCTTCATCAGAAAGCCGCTGAACCGGTATTCGTTTTCGCTCTCCCAGAGCGTCGTTTCCGGGCTGGCTTCGGTCAGCCGATCGCGCGCGGCGCTCCACATGCCCTCGCCGACGATCTCGCGGTCGAAGTGAACGACGCTCGTTTTCGGGATCTCGCGCAGGTCTGCCGGTTCCCGGCGTGTGATGGTCTCAGTGCCCTCGAACTTCCGCTGACCCATCTGCATCACGACCCGCGACTTGGTGCCGGGCTGCCCGTGCTCCCCATTCAGCGGCTCGTGCAGCACCAGGCCCCGCAGCCATTTCGGCAGGTGTGCCGGGTCGGCGAGCAGCTGGACCGCCTTCTCCCGCGGCAGGGCGATCTCGATGGAGACGGTGTATTTCATGGGCGCATCATTCTTTTCCTTCTACCGTCGGCGAGTAGCTCCAGAATGCGCCGGCGCACGGGGTCCAGCTGCTTCGAATAATATTCTACTGCTCGTCGAGAAAGACTTCTTCGATCGTCAGGTCGAACACCTTGGCGAGGCGGAAGGCGACGGGAAGGCTCGGGTCGAACTTGCCTTTTTCGATCGCGTTGATCGTCTGCCTCGACACGCTGATCCGCTGAGCTAGATCGGCCTGTGTCCAATCGCGTTCGGCCCGGAGTTCCGTAATACGGTTCTTCATCGGTATCTGATCATGCCAGCGGCATAGGCGATCAAGAAGACGACTCCCAGGAGCGCGGGCAGGATTGCGGTGTTGACGTCGTAAGCGATGAGGCCAGCGGCATCCGCGACGACATAGGCGAATCCGCCGACCCACCCTGCTCCGAGGGAGATGGCCAGAGCCTCCTGCGTGACCTTGCGCTGCAACTCATCGATTCTCTGAAGAAAGCGAGTGAAGGCGACGATCCATCCGATGCCGACGGCCAGATTGACGGCGACCGCGGCCCAGCTTGCCACCGGTTGCTGAGAGTCCCACAAGAGTTCGGGACCGAACTTGGCTGAGGCGAGGGTCGCCGTCCAGGCGAGTGTCCAGAGCACGAGCCGGACGGTTGCCTTGGTCGACTCCCGGTAGTCCCCGGTCGTGGTGTGTTCTTGCACGGGTCGCCCTCCTGCGGTGAGATGTCAAGGACACTTGACACGGTAGGAGGAGGCCGCCATGGTGTCAAGTGTGCTTGACATCGGCCGGGATCGACCCCTGGTTAGGGCGCCATGGGACGGTCCTCGCGGCCACGCAAAGTGACAACGATTACTCAGCGCTACTATGCGGCTGGTGACGCGGACCCGAGCGGGGGCCAAGAAGCCGGAGTACCAGTAGATAAGCCCAGGTCCTGGCGCTATAGAGGACAAAGAGGCTCCGAGGAACTCTGTGTCCACGGTGAGAAAGTCACACGCGAGAGTACGGTGGGCCTGGGCCGACAGGAACTGCCGTCAGGTCGGGCCCGAAAGACGCGCCGTCTACAGCCCGGTCTATCACGGCGCACCGGAGCCGTCAGCACTCCGCGCGAAGGTCCCCTGGGAGCTCTCGTTGGGCCGGTGTCGGGCCGGGTTGCCCGGCGTCACGAGCATGGTGACGATGGCCTCCTCCACCGTCGCGTAGACGGGCAGGTGGCGGTCCACCTCCGTGAGCTGGAGGAGCTGGCCGGCTACCTGAATCGGGTTCACCGGCCCGGCGGCCACCTGATCGTGGACCTGCCTGAGATGTCTGAGAGCGGGCCCGCCGCGGGCGGCCGCCAGGCAGACCGTGGTGCCCTCGGTGGCGCACTCGAAGGCGTGGGCGAGCAGGACGTGCAGGCCGGAGCTGTCCATGAAGGACCGTCCCGAAAATGGTCATTTGTGAGAAGTCGGCGACGGGCCAGCCTGAGAGGGAGGCAGGCTGCTCGGGCACACTCTCCAGCCGCGCCGTGCCACTCACATCGTCGCGATCACACTGTTTGTTCTCACTGGATTCTTGGCGGGGTGCGGTGTCGATGTCGTGTCCGAAGCAGGACGATCCGCGGCTCCGCTCGGGTGCTGCGGGTCAGGGCTGGTCGCCCACGAGAGCGATTGCGCGCGTCTCGGGAACTCCCAGCATCAGCAGGCTCGTGATCGTCGCTGCTCGGGCGCCGAGGGTCCCGTTCGACTGGTCGCTGTCCGCGATGGCGAACACGACGCCGTAGGCAACCTGGCTCAGAATGCCTGCCGGTAGGTGCTGTGCGAACACGTCGCTGTCCTGGCCCCGTTTCACGAGGTCGGCGAGAAGCTCATCGACTGGCCCGAGCAGGCCGTGGATCGCCTCCCCGTACTCGCCGCGGCGCAGCGCCAACAGCACTCGGTACCGGTGCGCCAGCGGCCAGAGGCGGGCGATGAATTCGACCCACGTCGCGTCCGCTTCCGCGTCGGAGGCGTTGGCTTCGGTGAGCACGGCTGTCACCTCGGTGACGGCCCGTTCCGTGAGTGTCCGAACCAGGTCGAGGCGCGATGGGAAATGGCCATAGACCGTGCGACGGACGACGCCGGCAGCGGAGGCGATGTCGCCCATTCCGGCGTCGGGGTTCTCTCCCAACACATCGAGGGCGACGTCGAGGATGCGATCACGTGTCTCGTTCATCGAGCGCACGCGGGAGGACTCGGTGGGCACGCCACCATCATTGCACACCAGTGTGCAATGAAGTAGATTGCACACCAGTGTGCAACGGAGAGTTGTGCTGTGCTTCGAAGCTCAGGAGAAGAGAAGAAGGCAATGACCGCACCGACGCCGCCGACCTCGACCCTCGTCCGCCCGTTCACCGTCTCGATCTCGGATTCGGAGATCGACGACGTGAAGCAGCGACTGGCCAGAACTCGATGGCCGGATCCGGAAACGGTGGGCGACTGGTCGCAAGGGGTCCGCGTAGAGAACGCCAGATTTCTGGTCGACTACTGGGAGCGCGGCTACGACTGGCGGCGCTTCGAGTCCGAGCTCAATCGCTTCCCCCAATTCCTGACCGAGATTGATGGGCTGGACATCCACTTCATCCATGTCAGGTCCAAGAATCCCAACGCGATGCCGCTGATACTCACGCACGGATGGCCGGGCTCGATCGTCGAGTTCCTGAAGCTGATCGGCCCGCTGACCGATCCGGTTTCGTTCGGAGGCGACGCCGCCGATTCATTCGACGTCGTCGTCCCGTCGCTCCCCGGGTTCGGGTTCTCCCAGAAGCCCACGGAGACCGGCTGGACTGTATCGCGCATCGCAAGCGCGTGGGTGGAGCTGATGAAGCGTCTCGGCTACACGAGATGGGCCGCGCAAGGCGGCGATTGGGGTGCCGTCGTCACCACCGCCCTCGGGGCCATGCAACCTGAGGGGCTTCTCGGAATTCATCTGAACACCCAGTACGCCTTTCCCGCACAGATACCCGACACCTTGTCGCCCGAACAGCGCTACGCCGTGGAGACCCTCGCCTTCTACACCGGCGATCTCGGTGGGTCGAACCACCTTCAGGGCACGAAGCCGGAGACTGTCGGATTCGCCCTGGCGGACTCTCCCGCTGGTCAGGCAGCCTGGATCTACGAGAAGTTCCAGTCCAAGACCGACAACCACGGGCTCGCCGAGGACGCCCTCAGCATGGACGACATGCTCGACGCGATATCCCTCTACTGGTTCACCAACAGCGCAGCGTCGTCCGGCCGCATCTACTGGGAGAACAAATCGGGCACTCTCGCCGGCCCGAAGCTGACGCTTCCGGTCGCGGTGACCGTCTTCCCGAGGGACATCCCACGCCTGCCACGAAGCTGGATCGAAGACACCTACAACAATCTGATCCACTACGGCGAGGCCGACAAGGGCGGGCACTTCGCCGCCTTGGAACAGCCCGAGATCCTGGTCAGCGAAATCCGCACCGGCCTGCGCACCCTTCGTTTCTGACGCCAACGCGCGAACTCAGGAGCGCACGCGTATCACTCGGGCTTCACTGAATCGACCAAAGGCGCTGGCGGTGCAGCATGCCTTACCAAAGGCGTGAGGTCGATCACGTTTCCGGGGGCCGAGTTTCTGATGGAATCTCGCGACGAGGGGCCCTACCCTTTTCAGGTCAGCCCGCAGACTCCGGCCCGACCGCCCGACGCCGCATCCATTCACCCTGCGGCCACCCCAGCCGACGGCCCCCGATTCTACCGACAGTCGCCGGAGCGTCGACGGGGACACGGTAAAGAGGTCCGGCCGGCGAGCCGCAGCGCTGCCGGCCGGACCGCCTCGTGTGCGAGCGCGCCCCCTCCAGAACACGACGCCGCACAGGTCATCCATATCAAGAGGAGGGCCTTGGCAGGCCGGTTCGGACCACCGACCACCCCCGTTAGCCTCAGTCTCCCGACGGCAAGCTCTCCGATCCGCATGTCACCAGTTAAAGATCTTTCCGCCGCGTCAAGGTCAAATGCTCACCTGGGGCGCCAGCCCTGTCCGGCCGGCACCCCCCATTCAACGCTTTGTGCCCTTCACACGCGGCGGAAATACCACAACTGCCCGTTGGCCCACTCATCGCAGGTCCATATCTGGATGTTGGCCCCGTTGTCCGTGAGGCCACGATCCACGTCCAGGCACGTGCCGCTCTTCTTGTTCTCCAGGAAGTAGAAGGTGTTCCACCAGGCGTCGGTGTAGGCGTACTTCCACCGCCACATTTGCTGGGGCACGTAGGAGCAGGTCCACTGCTGGACGTTCGCCCCGTTGTGCGTCAGACCCCGATCCACATCCAGGCATTTGCCGCTGTGCTGGGCCCGTACCCAGAACCACTCGCTCCCAGGCTGCTCGGGAAGGTACTGCCAACGCTGCTGTGGCACGTTGGCGCAGGCCCACTGCTTCACGTTGGCACCGTCGAACGTGTAACCGTTGTCGACGTCCACGCACCTCTCGGGGGAGGGGAAACGGCGGCGAATCTCAAAGAGATACGACCACGTCCAGTCGTTCGTCGTTTCGATTTTCGTCGTGGTGCCGGCATGGGCAGCAGCCCCAGGCGATGGCGACCACAGGGTCGCGGCCACCATGAGAACCGTGAGCGCGGCCAACAGACGCCGACGGACACTCCGCCGGCCGATGAGGGTGTTGTGCACGAGAGCTCCCTATGACTTCTTCTCCGTCATTCCGAGAGTCCTCCGGTCAGCCCCACCGAACCTGAGTAGCTCCCTACTCAAGTGCCATCGCCTTCCGTCCGTCGCCTGCGCAAAGGCCGCCGCTGACACTTTCGTGGCGCGGAGTCCGCTGACATCCGGGCGGCAATGCTCACTGACACACTCTCGATGGCACTTGGCACCCAGGGCCGGGGGCTCACCCGACATCCCCTCGTGCCGCCTACCCCCGGCAGTCGTCGGCGGGGTCCAACCGTGACCTGAAGCCGGAGGAGTTCGAGCGCCAGGTGGCGATGATCAAGCCGGTCATGAGCTGGGATCAGCCCTCATGGGCATGGCACGCGCGGCTCAGCAGTTCAGCCCCCGAGCGCCTTGCCGAGGTCATCAACATCCTGCCGTAGATGTGTGACTGAGCGTTTCATCTGGCGGGAATCGCTCGCTGAAACGCTCAGTCACCGCAGTTGATCGTTACGAGGCGCCGAGGCACTGGCGCCGGTACTGCGGGTCGGTGATCGCCGCGCCGCCCAGCGCCGCTACGCGCGCCCTCCAGGCCGCCCGCGACGCCGGGCACCACTCCCGGCACCGCGGCGGTGGAGTCGGTGGCAAGCCTGGACGGGTTTCCGATCGACACCCGCCCCCTGCCCTCCGTCGCCGCCTACGACGACCTGTTGCCCAGCCGCGCGGCGGAGAACGCGGCGGACAATCCCGAGGCGAGCACCGGCACACCCGTTCCCGTTCGACCGTGGCCGACCTGGAGAACCCGCTTCGTCCCTCGACATACCGCTCCTCCCTAACATGACTTCGCGTCAGCCGAAATCAGTGAACGGGGAGTTTTCGACTATGCGCAGATCGGCCGCCCTCGCTCTCACCGCCGGCCTTCTCACCGTGGCCAGCCCCGCCAGCGCCGCCTCCTGCAGCCTTTCGCCCGGCTATGTGAAGAAGACCGGAGTTTCCTGGGTCACCGGATACGGTGCCTGGGTCGGCAGCGGCTGCGGCGACATGAAGATCAAGATTCAGCGCAAGGCCTGGTGGGGCTGGGACACCGTGAACGACGACGGCTGGTACGCCCCCCACGCCAGCACCACCAGGGTTTCCCTGCCGGCCAAGTGCAGCGGTACTTCCACCTGGCGGGTGTGGATGGACGGGGAGAAGACCGACAGCAGGACCGGCCTCACCCAGAAGATCACCTGCTAGATGGGCGGGGCCCGCGGGTCAGCCGGCCTTCACCCGGGTCCTGCGGCTGGGGTCTCCGCCGCCAGACGCAACGACAGGTGGCCCACCGGCCAGACGAGCATCGTCCACCGGCCGATGACGAAGGTCGGCTGGGCCGAGATGGCGACGGCACGGCCGGCCAGCGAGGTCAGCACGACCGGGCGTCACCGAACAGGCGGGCGCGGGCGGTCGCTGGTCCAGGTCGGCATCGACGATGAGGATCTGGCCGAGGGGGCGGTGACCGGCCGCGACGGCGGGGTTCCTTGATGCCGGGCTCGGCGCATTCCACAGCCGTGGCTGTCAGCCAACAGTCCGGTTGTGGGTTCGTGTGGCCGTCCTCTCTAGTGCGACACGCGCGTGCCTATAAATCTACATTGTAAAGGCGCTCGCTTTGTGCGATAAACATCCCCTTCCACAAAGGCACGGGCTTCGCCCGTACGTCTTCTACTAACAGCTCACGTTGAGCGTGCCAGGTTCGAACGACGGCCGGGCTACGACCGCTCAGGCGCTCTCCTCCACGGGGTTCCGGTAGCAATGAAGAAATTTCCAACGAAGTAGAGTCTGACCTGCGATAACGGAGCGTCGTCCGGCTGATGTCTCGGTTCGATTACGGTAGAGGGCCACGAGTTCGGCACTCGGAACGGCAAGGCACCGCCTGTGCAGCGCACAGCGTCGGTCGAGCGGGTCGAAACTGTCGGCAACTCGTGGAACGCTGCTGTGATGTCGGGATTCACGCGCGACACCAAGCGCTACGGCGACAAACTCGTGTACGAGGCGCTGGGCTCGAAGTGGCGCACGACGCCCACTGCAGGTGCGGCCTGAACTGGGGTCACCGAGCATGCTGAGCCGACGATCGCGCAGCGACCGGTGCTGGCGGTGCCCAACGGCGTGAACGTCGTCCCGAAGCTGAGCCGGGCCGGTCACCGACAAACAGCTGAGGTACCTCACCACGCTGGTGGGCAAGGTCGGGCGCGAGCGGTTCGACACCGCCTTCGACGCAGTGGTTCAGGGCACGGTGATCGCGCCGCGCGGGGATGGCGAAAGGACCGGTCAGGCACTGCGGCGCCTGACGAGAGCCGCTGCTCGCAAGCTGATCACGGTCTTGGCCGGTCCCTGACCCCGGGGCTGGTCAGGCGGTGGGCGACACCTGGGCGCCGGGGTACTGAATTAGCGGGGACGGCGGCGCTGGGCGGGGTCAGCTTCGGCGGTGACGCGCGCGGAGGTCTCCTCGCCCAGGCGGACGTAGAGGCTGGCCAGGTGCTGCTGGTGGCGGCTCTTGCCTGCGACTCCGGGGTGGTCCGTCCGGTCTGCGAGATGCTGCAACGCACTGTGCCGGAGCTGGTGCAAAAGTCCATCCCTGCCGGTGCGGGTCCAGCTCTGCGGAGGCGGTCTTGGCCCTCGGTACTGGCGGGCTCGCCTATTCAACTGTCGCGAGTTGTCAGTCCTATGGGCCTGATGGTGACGTTCCGTGTTCTCCGGCGGCGTAGCGGTTCCAGGCCCCGCCGCCTTCCCGAAGGAGGCGGGTGGTGGTCTTGTCGTGGTAGCTGAGGGCGTCGGCGACGACGGGGGCAGGCATCTCCAGGAGTTGCTGCCGGATCGCAGCACCGCGGGCGGCGGCCGCTGGAATGCCGATCTCGTTGAGGAGGGCGGAGAGATGGTCAGGGCGGCAGGGCTGGCCCGCTCGGCGGCTGGGGAACAACCAGTGCCAAGTGACAGTACGGTGCCGGCGGGCAGAGCGATGCCGTCGCCGATCACGGCGCCGAGCTTGGTCTGCCCGGTGCCCGTCCAGGGTGACGGTGATCTTCTCGGTGGCGAGCTCGGCCACCGGGCCGCGATCGGGTCCATGCTGTGCAGCGGGAGGGCACGGCCCAGGCCGAGCCGCCGATGGCGGTGTGTGTGCCGACGGGTTCGGACTCGGTGGTCCGGTTGTGCTCGTCGAGTCAGATGATCGCGGACGCGGTCATGGTCCCGTCCGGGACTTGCACCAGGATGTGAAGGTCGGAACGGTGGGGCCAGTTTCCGCGAACGCCCTCCGTAGGGTCAGCGAAGCGCGTTCAGCTCGTCGAGGGTGCGATGGCCGCGCTTGACCACCCCTGGAACGACATCGTGGCGCCCGTGACGGATGGGGACCTCGAGCATGAGGAGGATCTGTGCCGCTGTGAGCACCGCCGCCTCCTCCCAGTCGACCAGGTCGAGGATTCTCGTCCACAGCCGCCTTCGGACACCGTCCAGCAGCGGGTCCTGGAAGGTGTACCACACGAGGGTGGTGAGATCGGTCGCCCGCGTGCCGCTTCCTGCGTTCCCGATATCCACGACCGCCACCACCGTTCCGTCACGGACCAGGATGTTGCTGGGGGTTGAGAGATCGGCATGGACCATGTCAGGTGCCTGTCGTGGTGGTGGGACGTCGGCACACACGAGCCGCAGGCGCTCGACCAAGGCCGACACCGCGGAGGAATACCCCGAGAGCCTGGCCACGGACTGGCGGAGACGCGACTGCTCCGGTGTCTCGTTGAAATCCAGCCCGGCGACAGCCGATTCCTGACCGGTGGCGACCCGCCAGGCGTACGACCAGTGGTCGTAGGGCTCGGAGGCTTGGCCGGCCTGGAGTTCGATGATCTCCATCAGCTGCTCAACGAGGGACGGGGTCAGATCTGGCGCGGGAGCCGCGTCAACAAAGTCCATCAGATGCCATACATGAGTGGTTGTGGCCCCCACTCCGAGCCAGGCCGGGGTGGGATAGCCGCGCCTACGCATGTGCTCGACCACTCTCTGGGCCCGCAACGTCTCATCCAGGTGGTTGGGGTGTGCCCGGGGCACTGCTTTGAGCACTGCATTTGCCCTTCCGGCCAACTGGACGCGCATGGCGCCCCCATTGACGCCTCCGGGAAGGCGACTGAGAAGAGTGATCTCTGCCCCGGCCACGCCGGCCGCGTCGTCCAGGACCTCGGCCGGCAGTTCTTCGGGATGGGTGCCCTGATTCATCGGTTCGACCTCGAAATTTCAGCGCATGGACAGAGAGCTAGTTGGCACTTGGTGGCAGCTTCGGGAGTATCGGGCCGTGAGGCTGGTGCCCCTGGCTGGGAGTGTTCGCGGCGGCGGGGGCTTCGAGACATCAGATCATGAAACCGGTCTCGGCCCGGCGTGTCATCCGAATTTCTTCCCCTCGGGCTTCCCGGTGTGTTCGGGCGGAAGCGGCGTTCGGCCCAGAACGGCCCGTAAACACCGGGGGTGGCCAGTGGTTACTTCGTTGGAAATTTCTTCATTGCTACCGGAACCCCGGGTGGTCTCTCGGCGGCCTGCCGCCCCTGCGCCCGGCCGGGGTCGGGCCGTGGCAAGCCGGGCGGGCTGCCCACCTCCATGACACCCGCGACCTCGGGGCCGAGCGCGTCCGGCGGCCCCGAGGTCCGGTGGCGGGTCCCCCCAGGGTTATGCGCACGTCCGCTCCCTCGTGCGACCGGTCGGCGCTTCAACGACGTGTGAGTTTCACCGTGTCGGCGCGGATGCATCCCGCCCCGTCCCGCGCCAATCCGAAGGTGAAGTCGTCCGTCGGTGACGCGTCGACCTGGCCGAGAGAGATCCAGGCGGCACCGGCGGCGCTGAAGTCGATCCTCCGCTCCGTCAGCCGGGCCGAGCCACGGCTCAGCGTCGCGAGCGCCTGAGTGTTGCCTCCCTCGGCCCCCGTACGGTAGACGAACGCCTCGTAGCGGCCCGTGGCCGGCGCCTTCACCTTCCACTCGGCGGCGGCCCCCTGCTGGCATGATTGCCGCGAAGTCAGCGCGCCGAAGCCGGGCAGGGACGACTTGGCCCAGCCGGGACCGCTCTCGGTGTAGCCGGCGGCGGCCGGGCCGTCGTTGTCGCCGTAGGAGTCCTTCTCGTAGAAGCGGAAGTAGTCGAAGGCGACGGTCGCGGGCAGTTGCCCGGTGTCGGGGTAGTCGTTGTAGGCGACCGCGGTCAGCCAGACCTTCATCCAGTCGTGTACGAAAGGACCCGCGGGGTAGGCCAGGTAGGCACGCTGACTGCCGTCGACGAAGAACCGCACACCGGCCTCGTCGTACTCGTAGCCGAAGACATGCCAGCCCTGGGACAGGTCGGCGCCCACGTCGTACCAGCCGCTGGTCAGCTGCCGGCGCGGGGGGCGGTGGTCGAAGACGTTGTGGATCACCCGGTTCGGGTGGATGGAGTCGATCTCGAAGCCGTCGATCTCGGCGAGCTGACACGTGTGGACGCCGTCGGCGCCGCCGCACATGGACCAGAACGCGGGATGCCAGCCAGGCCCCTCGTTGATCCGGACGCGGGTCTCGTAGTAGCCGTGGCGCATGAGTTGTTTGGAGACCAGGCCGCCGCCGGTGAAGGGCTTGCCGCGGTCTGTCTCAGCTTTCAGGTCGATGACGGCGGCGCCGTCGGTGCCTGCCACGTCCGGATCGAAACGGACGTTCTGGGCGCGCTGCGAGCTGTTTCCCCGGATGTCGGTGCGCGGATCCCACGGGCCGTTCGCCCAGTCGATGGGTTTGGTGAACTCGTCGGCGAACGCGAGGTGGTAGGCGCCGAGGTCGGGTCCGTTGCGGGGTGGCGGGTTGAGCGGGCCGCCCTGCCGCAGCCGGACGGCGTAGGTGCGGGCGTACTCGTCGAGAGGCTCGGTGGGGGTGAGGTCGGGTCCGGTGGTGAGCTTCACCGTGACGTCCTGTCCCGCGGTGGCGGTCACCGATCCGAGCGCGCGCCAGTACCCGCCGTCCTCGCGCTGGTCGACGACATGCGTGCCGCCGCCGGGTGTGAGGGTGTACGCGGCGTTGCGCGCGCTGGTGTGGAACGGGGGGTACCACACGTCGACCTCGTACGTGCCGGCCTTCGGGGCGGTCAGCGACCAGGAGGCGGTGTCGCCGGGTTTGTTGCTGTAGCGGGCCTGTCCGCCGGCGAATCCGGACAGGGTGCCTGGCAGCCACGTGCCCGACTCCTGATATTCCGGTTCCATGACGGTCTTGACCAGGGTCCACGGTTCAAGGGCGGTCTCGGCAGGAGGGGTGGCTGAGGCAGGGGCGGACAGGGCGCTCACGAGCAGTGCCGCGGCGATGAGGGTGAGGGATGTTCGGCGAAGGGCGGGCATCAGCACTCCTCGGCTCATTCAGATTAGTGACCTGTATAGCAGATGTTTCATCCATATGACAGAGCGATGTCCCGCGGAAGGTCGTCACATGAGAGAGGCATGTCATCTACGATGTGGATGGCAATTCCGCGATTTGGGACAGGTGAAGTTCATGGTGGCCCGCGTGTCGGCGCGTGAATCCGCAGGTGGAACACAGAGCGTGGAGCGTGCGCTGTCTCTGCTCTCCGCTTTCAGCGAGGAATACCCCGCGCGCCGGATCTCCGAGCTGGTCGCCGGCACGGGGTTGGGCCAGTCGACGGTGTCGCGCCTGGTCGGCGCGCTGGTCACGCTGGGCTACCTGGCGCACGACGAGCGCAGCGGCCTGTACTCCATCGGCCCGCGAGTGGTCACGCTGGCGGGCGTCGCCCTCAATCACTCCCCGGTCCACCAGCAATCGCGCCAGCCGGCCCAGAATCTCGCGCGAGCCCTCGGCCTGGGCGCCAACGTGGCCGAGCGGCACGGTCCGAGTCTGTTCTACCTGTGCCACTTCGAAGGCCCCAGCGCGCCGCGTCCCACGACGCTGGTCGGCCGCGGCGGGCCGCTGCACGCCACCGGGATGGGCAAGGCACTGATCAGCGAGCTGTCACCGGCCGAGATCGGCGAGCTGCTCGGCCGGTCGTACGCCAGCTACACCCCGCACACGATCGTCGATCTCGAGGGCCTGACGGCGGCGCTGGAGGATGTACGCCGGCGCGGCTACGCGACCGAGGTCGAAGAGCTGGCGTTCGGCCGCGCCTGCCTGGCCGCGCCGATCCGTGACAGGACCGGTCGCATCGTCGCCGCGTTGTCGGTGTCCGGTCCGCTGTCGGCGATGAACCTCGCCAAGCGCCAGGACGAGCTGGCCATGACGGTCATCGAATACGCCGACCAGATCTCCTCCAGCCTCGGCTACCACGCGGCCGCGACCGGTCTGCGCGGCTGACCACCCGATCACCGGGCAGCGTTCGGCGCGCGGCCAGGGTCCCCAGCAGGGCCGGGAGCGCCGGGACGAAGAACGGGAGCGCGGCGGGCGTCAGGAACCAGGCGCCTGCGACGAGGGCGGCGGCCAGGAGGGCTGCGCCCAGTGTCGTCCCCGGTCTCTTCCACGCGAGCACGATCGTGATCCGCCAGGCCCGGACCGGGCCCACGTCCAGGTGTGCCAGCACCGCGGGCAACTGCAGCAGCGTGGCGAGATAGAGGAACAGCAGGACGGCGAGCCCCGGCGCGAGCGGCGTGCCCCGGGCGGCCAGCAGGTAGAACAGGAGCACCCACACCGTCAGCAGCGGCACGCCGAGCGCCGGTTGCGAGGCCGGCAGGTGCGCTCGCCACTGCGACCAGAAGTCCCGCCACATCCGCGGCGATCGGCCGAGCAGGTAGGCGCGCTGGAGCGCGTACAGGGCGTGGGTGCTGGGGGCCAGGCCGGCCACGACCAGTCCGGCCAGCACGCCCAGGATCCACAGCAGGTTGAGCCCGACCAGCCGGACCGGCCAGTCGAGCCAGGTGTAGAGGCGGCCGAAGCGTCCCCCGATCTCCACCTCAGGCATCGTCGTCCAGCCGGGCCCGCAGGTCGGCGCGGGCGAAGGCCGCCGGTGAGGCGATCGAGAGCCCGCCGTCGACCGGCAGCACGACTCCGGTGATGCCGGACGCGGCCGGCCCGGCGAGGAAGGCGACCGCCTCGGCCACTTCGGCCGGGGTGATGGTGCGGCCGATGGGGTAGCCGCCGGAGGCGTCGGGCAACCGGTCGCCGCCGACCATCCCCGGCGCGACGGCGTTCACCCGGACGCCTCTGCCCGCGAAGTCCAGCGCGAGCTGGCGGACCAGCGCGTCGACCCCGCCCTTGGCGGCGGCGTAGGCCGCGACCCAGGGCGCGGCCAGGAAGGCGTTCACCGATGACACGGCGACGATCGCGCCGCCCTTCCCGAGGAGGGGAAGGGCGGCCCGCGCGGTGAAGAAGAAGGTGTCGAGGCATCCCGCGAGCGCCGCTCGCCACTGGGCGTCGGTGGTGCGGTCGGCGCGGGCGATGGGCATGACGCCCGCCGCCGGCACCAGCACGTCGAGGCCGCCCATGATGTCGGCGGCCGTGGCGATGGCCGTGGCCGCCGCCTGGGGATCGGCGCAGTCGGCGGCGAGATCGGCGGCCAGCACGTCATGCTCCGACCTCTCCAGTGACAGGCCCACGACCTGCGCGCCGGCGGCGGCGAAGCGCTCGGCGATCGCCCGGCCGATGGGCGTGGATGCGCCGACCAGCGCGACTCTGCTTGCGCTCACTGCACCACCAGTTTCTCCACCGCCGTGGCGTCCACCTCGACCCCCAGGCCGGGCCCCGAGGGAAGCGCCATGCCGGTCGGCGCCGGCTCCAAGGGCGCGGACAGGATGCGGTTGACCTCGCCGAACAGTGTCGGATGGTACTCGAACGCGAGCAGGTTCCCCGCGGCGGCGCTCACGTGCAGGCCCGCGGCCACCGCGATGCCGAGCCCCACCGAGTGGTGCGGCGCCACCGGGAGATGGTGCGTCTCGGCGTACTGCGCGATGGCGAGCCCTTCGGTGATTCCGGTGCGCCCGATGTCCGGCTGGAGCACGCCCACGGCGCGCGCCTCGACGAACGGGCGGAACTCGAAGCGGTGCCGCATGCTCTCGCCCGTGGCCACCGGGATGTCCAGGCGCGCGGCGAGGTCGGCGTGCCCGGCGACGTCCTCGAAGGCCAGCGGCATCTCGAAGAACCAGGCGTCCAGGTCCGCCAGCGCGCGTCCCAGCCGCATCGCGTCGGCCGGCCCGTACACGCCGTGCACGTCGACGGCCACGCGAAGGTCGTCGTGCACGCCGCGCAGGGCCGTCACGGTGGCGATGTCGGCGCGCACACCGTAGCCGAGGCCGACCTTGACCCGGCGGACCCCCTGGGCCACCCAGTCATGGGCCCGCGCCACGCGTTCGGCGTCGTTCTTGCCCGGCAGCCCGGAGACGTAGGTGGGCACGACGTCGCGGTAGGCGCCGCCCAGCAGTCGCGCGACGGGTTGCCCCATCAGCTTGCCGGCCAGGTCCCACAGCGCGATGTCGACCGCCGCCAGCGCGTCGGCCTGGTGGCCGCCGAGGTGGCCGCGCTCGCGCATGAGGTCGCGCAGCCTGTCGACCATGGGCCGTACGGCAAGGGGGTCGGCGCCGGCCAGGACCGGTGCGAACAACTGCGTCACGATCCGCGCGGGCACCTCGGGCGCGACGGGGGCCAGCGCCTCGCCCCAGCCCTGCGTGCCGTCACCGGCGGTGATGCGCACGACCAGGGTCTCGCGACGGCTGCCGTAGACGCTCGGCCACGGCGGCCGGGTGCCGTACGAGCGCGCCGCGCCGTCCTGTCTGGGCAGGGACAGGGGGTAGACGTCCACTCGCTCAATGGTGGTCATGGTCAGGGTTTCCTCACGGCGATCGGCAGGGGGGCCAGGATCTCCTCCAGCAGGGCGGCGCTCGCGGCGTCCAGTGGCCGGGCGGGCGAGCGCACGGCGGTGTGGTCGATGATGCCGCGCCGTGCCAGCACTTCCTTGTGCACGGCCCAGGCGATGCCCTGCTGCAGCCCGTGCACGATGAGGGGGAGCAGCCGGGCGAAGGACTCCCGGGCCTCGGCCGTCCGGCCGGCGTTCCAGAGGGTCAGGACGGGCGCGAGCAGGTCGGTGAACTCGCACGCGGGCATCGTCCCGAGTGCTCCGCGGGCGTACTCGTCGAGCACGAACTGCGCGTTCATGCCGCCGAGAACGGCGAACTCCTCCTCCTCGCCGAGCGCGCCGAGCGCGGCGAGCACGGAGCCGACCTTCGGCACGGTGGGTGGCGACTCGATCTTCACCGAGGTGACGCCGGGCAGCTTGCTCAGCTCGACGACGAGCTGGGGTGACATGGTGACGCCGGTGGCGCCGGGTGCGTCCTGGACCATCACCTCGCGCCCCACGCCCCCGAGCGTTCCGTAGAAGTCGAGCAGCTGGTCGGGGCCCGGTTTCACCATGAACGGCGGCAGCACCATGAGCGCGTCGGCCCCGTCGTCGGCCGCCTGGCGGGCCTGTTCGAGCGCGGTGACGGTCGAGGTGCCGTTGACCCCCGCGACCACCGGGAGCCGGCCGCCCGTCACGTCGGTGACGTCGGCCAGGATGGTTCGCCGCTCGGCCGAGGTCAGCGCGAATCCCTCGCTGGCCATGCCGAACACGGCCACTCCGTCGGCGCCGGCGCCGAGCTGGAACTCCACGAGCCGGCGCAGGCTGCGGCGGTCGAGGGAGCCGTCGGGCAGGAAGGGGGTGGCCAGGATCGGGACCAAGCCCTGGACGGTATGGCTCATGCGCTGCGGGACTCCCTGGAATCACGAATCGGCATCATGCATCCACAGAAGGATTGACGATATGCAACATATGCGTAACCTTCCCACATGGTGCATGAAACGTTCAAGCATCGGAGACACGTTGGCATCTGATTCAGGCACCAACCAGAGCGTGGAGAAGGCCGCGCTGGTCCTGTCCGCTTTCACGGGCGGCCAGGCGCTGCGCGTCTCCGACGTCGCCAAGCACTCCGGTCTCGGCCAGTCCACGGTCTCCCGGCTGCTGGCCACACTGGAATCGCTGGAGTACGTCGAACGTGACCCGATCAGCACCCTGTACCGGCTCGGGCCCGCACTCATCACGCTGGCCGGCGTCGCCGTCAACCAGCATCCGGTGCACCGGCAGGCGCGTCAGCCCGCCCAGGATCTGGCGGCGACGCTGGGGCTCGGCGTCAACGTCGCCGAGCGCAGCCGGGAATCGCTGTTCTATCTCTGCAACTTCGAGGGAAGCCGCGCGCCCAGGTCGTTCGCGCTGATGGGCCAGCGCAATCCCCTGCACGCCACCGGCCTGGGCAAGTGCCTGCTGCTCGGGCTCGACCCGGCACAGCGCCGCGCCCTCGTGCCCCGCCTGCATCGGTACACGCCCTACACCGTCACGACGCACGACGAGCTCGACCGCGTCATCGACGAGGCGGCCAAACGCGGATACGCCACCGAGACCGAGGAGCTGGCCCTGGGGCGCGCCTGCATCGCCGCCCCGATCCTCGACCGCGCGGGATCGGTGGTCGCCGCCATCTCGATCTCCGGCCCGCTGTCCGCGCTCGGGCTCGCCGAACGGGAGACCACGCTGGCCGGCACCGTCATCGAGGTCGCCGACTCGATCAGCGTCGGGCTCGGCTACCTCGTCCCGCCGCATACCCACCCCCCACGTCCGAGGGAGCTCGACTCATGACCCGCACAAGACGCGCCCTGCCCTGGGTGGCGGCGGCGCTCGCACTGACCACCTCCTGCAGCCTCGTCGGAGCAGGCGGCGAGGAAGCCTCATCCGGCTCGAAAATCACCATCACCGTCGCGCTCGTGCCCGACCCGCCGGGAGCCAGCGAGTTCTACCGGCAGCAGTTCGACCAGTTCCAGGCCGCCAACCCCGCCATCGCCGTGAAGGTCGTCGAGAACCCTTCCGACCAGCAGCTCAGCGCCATCGAGCTGATGTTCCAGCAGGACAACGCGCCCGACGTGTTCCGCGCCCAGGACAACGGCATGGACCGGATGCTCGAACGCGGCTGGGTCGCTCCGCTGGACTCCTACGTCACCCCGGATTTCCTCGGCCGCTTCCCCGAGGGCTCGATGGAGCCGGCCACCTCCGGCCTGCACCACGACGGCAAGCTCATGAGCCTGCCGCTGGTGTGGGGCGACTGGTCGGCGCTGCGCGTCTTCATCTCCAACAAGGCCATCCTCAGGCAGAACGGCTTCGCGAACCCGCCCAAGACCTGGTCGGAGCTGGAGAAGATGGCTGCGGCCATCACGAAGAAGGGCGCCGGCAAGGTCTTCGGCTACGCCCCGGCGGCCGCGAAGGCGCCCGCGGTCGAGATGCTGGCCAACACCGCCGTCCCCTACTCCGTCACCGCCAACGGCATCGACTTCCGCACCGGCCGGGCGGCGACCGCCAGCCCGGGTCTGGTCGAGGCGGTCGAGTTGCACCGCCGGATGCAGGCGGACGGCGTGATGATGCCCGGCTGGGAGAGCTGGGACGGCAACCGCGCGTTCACCGAGTTCGCCGCGGGCAGGCTGGCGATGTACGCCAGCCCGCCGTGGAACGTCGCCGAGATCCGCAAGCTCAACCCGTCGGCCGAGATGAGCGTGTCGGCCATCCCGGTGCCGGACGCGGGCCGCGGCGCCTACACCGCCCTGCCGCAGTCCTTCGGACCGCTGTGGGGCATGTCGGCCCGGTCCAAGCACCCCAAGGAGGCGTGGAAGGTCATGGACTTCCTCTCCTCCAAGGGCTTCCACCAGGCGTACTACACGAAGTTCGGCACCTTCACCGCGCTGGAGAGCGCCTGGAAGGACCAGGCCGCGAAGGACCCCGACCAGCAGGCCATCCTCGACGTCGCCGAGGAGACACTGCGGCCGGCGCCCAACCCCAAGCTCGCGAGCAAGGGCGGGCGGGCGATCCTGACGGCCCGCGAGGCCAAGCCCGAGTTGCGGCACGTCGACGCCGCCGTGGCCGCCATCGTCGGGAACAAGCCGTTCCTGCCCGTCGCCAAGGAGATCGACACGAAGATCGAGGCGCTGATCGACCAGACCGTCGCCGCGAGCGGTGGCACGGCGTCGCGCGAGGACATCACCTTCCCCGCCTGGAACCCGCTCAAGCCGTACAAGCCGGAGCAGTGACCACACCATGACGACAACGCAGACCCGGGGCGGCGCCGTACGCGCGCCGTCGGCGCCGCCTCCGGCCCGCCGCCCGCGGGGCAGGCTCAGGAAGCACCTGTGGAGCTACGCGTTCCTCCTCCCGTTGGTGCTGCTCTTCGGCGGCTTCACCCTCTGGCCGATGATCGCCAGCTGGTGGTACGCCTTCTTCGACTGGGACGGCGTGGGCGCCCCCACCCAGTGGATCGGCCTCGGCAACTTCGCCGAAGTGCTCGGCAACGACACGTTCTGGCAGGCCTTCTGGCACTCGTTCCTGTTCTCGGTCGTCGCCATCTGCGTCGAGATGCCGCTCGCGCTGCTGTTCGCGATCCTGCTGAACAACCCGGGCCTGCGCGGCCGCAACCTCTACCGGCTCTCGCTCTTCCTGCCCGTCGTGGCCACGACGGCGGTCGTCGGCATCGTCTTCGCCGTGCTGTTCGACCCGGCCGGCGGGTTCGTCAACGACATCCTCACGACGCTCGGGCTGGTCGAGCGGCCGATCAACTTCCTCGGCTCGCCCTCCACCGCGCTGCCCACCCTCATGGGCATCGACCTGTGGAAAGGCTTCGGCATCACCCTCATCTACTGGCTCGCCGCCCTCCAGACGGTGCCCAAGAACATCTACGAGGCCGCCCGCATCGACGGCGCCACCGGCGGCCAGCAGTTGCGTTACGTGACGCTGCCCATGCTCATGCCGATCGCGATCGTCATCCTGCTGCTGGTCTTCCAGCGCAGCCTCAACACCTTCGACCTCGTCCAGGCCACCACGCAGGGCGGCCCGGTCTACGCGACCGACGTCGTGCCCACCTACATCTACCGTTACGCCTTCGACCCGTTCATCCAGGCCCCCCGGTACGGCTTCGCGTGCGCGGCGGGCGTGGTGTTCGGCCTGCTGACCTTGGTCGTCACGCTGATGCAGGCCCCGCTGCTGCGCCACAGATACCGGGTGGGCGCCGCGTGAACAGCAACCTGTGGCACCGCCACCGGCTCAAGGCCTGGCACCTGCTGCTCATCCCGTTCTGCCTGGTCTGGGTCTACCCGTTCGTCTGGATGATCTCGGCTTCGGTCAAGTCGCAGCGCGAGATGCTGCTCGGCGGCATCTCGCTCATCCCCGACGACTGGACGTGGGAGAACTTCGAGCGCGCCTGGACGACCGCGCGGTTCGGCGACTACACGATGAACACCGTCACCTACTCGGTCACGGTCGTGGCGCTCGTCCTGCTCGTCTCCTCGCTGGCCGGCTACGCCCTGTCCCGCAAGGACCTGCCGGGCAAGAAGGTGCTCGTCGGCGTCCTCGTGGTGACGATGTTCATCCCGCACGGCTACACGATCATCCCGACGTTCCTGCTGGTGAACGGCCTGGGCCTGAACAACGGCCTGCTCGGCGCCACATTCGCGCAGGCCGGGCCGGCGCTCGTGGTGCCGGTCCTGCTGTTCATGGGGTTCTTCGGCGGCATCCCGAAAGAGCTGGAGGAAGCGGCCAGGGTCGACGGCGCCGGCTACCCGCGCACGTTCTTCCGCATCATGCTGCCGCTGGCCAAGCCGGTGATCGGCACGGTGGCGCTGATGCAGTTCATCAGCGCGTGGAACGCCTTCTTCATCCCCCTGGTGTTCACGCTCGGCCGTCCCGACCTGCGCACGCTCGGCGTGGGCATGTACAACTTCTTCGGCCAGAACGCCAGCGACTGGACCGGCCTGGCCGCCGGTGCCTGCATCGCGGTCATCCCGATCATCGTGGTGTTCCTGTTCCTGCAACGCACGTTCGTCGAGGGGATCGCCGGTGCGGTCAAGAGCTGACGCCGTCTCCGAGGAGGCCTACGAGCAGGGCGAGGCGCCCAGGGTCGACCCGCGCACCGGCGAAGTGCTGTGGGTCGACGTCAAGGCGGGCACCGTGCACCGGGCCCGGCTGGAGTCCGGCGTCCTGCGCGTGGTCGCCGGCTACGAGGTGGGTTCGCGCGTCGGGGCGCTCGCGCCGCTGCGCGAGGCGGGCTCCGGGTGGGTGCTGGCCGTGCGGGACGGTTTCGCGCACCTTGCCGAGGACGGGCTCGTCACACCGCTCGTGACCGGCCTGGTCTCCGGCCGGGACCAGATGAACGACGGCGTCTGCGATCCGGCCGGCCGGTTCTGGGCGGGCTCGCAGGCCATCCCCCGCGAGCCCCGTGCGGCGCTGTTCCGGCTCGCCGCGGACGGCTCGGCCGAACGCGTGCTGGAGTCGGTCACGGTCTCCAACGGCATCGGGTTCACCGCCGACGGCGCCACCATGTACTACATCGACACGCTCCCGCACCGGCGGCTGGAGGCGTTCGACGTCGTCGACGGGGAACTGTCGGGCCGGCGTGCCGTCGCCGAGGTGGCCGGTGGCAACCCCGACGGCCTCACCATCGACGACGAGGGCTGCGTGTGGGTCGCGGTCTGGGACGGGGCGGCCGTACACCGCTACGCTCCGGACGGGCGGCTGCTGGCCACTGTCGAACTGCCCGTCCCGCGCCCGACCGCGGTCTGCTTCGCGGGCAGCATCCTGCTGATCACCACGGCGTGGCTGGGACTGGATCCCGCGCCCGCGGGCAGCGGCCGGTTGTACGCGATCGACGTGGGCGTCACCGGCCCGCCGGCCACCACCTGGGCAGGAGCGTTGTGAAGATCACCGAGATCGAACCGCTGCCGCTCAGGACCGGGGACGCCTCCATCTTCCTCGTCGTCGTGCACACCGACGAAGGGCTGCACGGCCTCGGCGAGGTCGGCATGCGCTCGCGCCCCGAGACGATCCACGGGGCACTGCGCGACCTGGGCGCCCTGCTGACCGGGCAGGACGCCACCCGGATCGAGCACCTGTGGCAGCTGATGCGCCGCGGCGGCTTCTTCCCCGCGGGCTCCGACGTCGGAGCCGCCGTCGCGGCGGTGGACCTCGCGCTGTGGGACCTGCGCGGCAAGGCACTCGGGGTGCCGCTGTACGACCTGCTCGGCGGCAGGACGCGCGACTATGTGCCCGCCTACGTCCACCTGCCCGGGCGGGAACTGCCCGAACTGGCGGACAACGCGCGCGGACTGGTCGAGCAGGGCTGGCGCCACCTGCGCATCGACCTGAGCGACCAGGCAGGCGAGGCGTTCCAGCCCCGGCGCGCGGTCCGCCGCACGCTCGGCCTGGTCTGGGGGCTGCGCGAGGCGCTCGGCGACGACGTTGAGCTCCTGATCGACGTGCACACCAGGCTCGACCCCGCCGAGGCGGCGCAGTTCTGCCGCGAGGTCGAGGCGGCGCGACCGTATTTCGTGGAGGATCCGCTGCGAGCCGAGGCCGTGGACTCCTACCGGACGCTGCGGCAGCGCACCGGCGTGCCACTGGCCGCGGGCGAGCAGCTCACCAGCAAGTGGGAGTTCCGGCCGCTGATCGAGGGCGAGCTCATCGACCACGCGCGCCTCGACCTCGCCAACACCGGCGTCACCGAGGGCCGCAAGATCGCCGCGATGTGCGAGGCGCACCACATCCAGGTGGCCACCCACAATCCGCTGGGCCCCGTCTGTACGGCCGCGTCCGCGCACGTCAACCTGAGCCTGCCCAACGTCAGCCTGCAGGAGCAGGCTCGCCCTCACGGCTGGGACGGCGAGGACGCGATCCTGGCCGGCCCACGTGTCGGCGCCGGCCAGGTGGTCCCGGCCGACCTGCCAGGGCTCGGCGTGGAGATCGACCTGCGGGCCGCCCGGCTGGCGGCGCAGGTGGAGATGCCGCCGCCGCCGCGCCTGCGACGCGACGACGGATCGTTCACGAACTGGTGAGGTGCCCTTGACCACCGTACTGATCACCGGCGCCGCCGGAAACGTCGCCACTCTCCTCCGTCCCGGGCTGGAGGGGCTCGACCTGCGAGTTACCGACAGGCGCGCTGCCGAGGGATGGGGCACCCGGGCGACCGTCACAGGCGACCTGTCCGACCCGGAGTTCGCGGCGGCGGCCGTCGGCGGCGTCGACGCGGTCATCCACCTGGCCGCCTCGCCTCTCGCCGGCGCCCCATGGTCCGGCCTGCGCGTCCCCAACGTCGACGTGACCGCCACCCTGCTCGACGCCGCCGCGGCCGCCGGCGTGCCGAAGGTCGTGCTGGCCTCGTCGGTGCACGCCATGGGCGGGTACGTGCGCTCCGGCTCGATGATCGTCGATCCCTCGTGGCCCGCCAGGCCATGCTGCCGCTACGGCGCGACCAAAGCCTTCGCCGAGGCCTACGGTCACGCGATCGCCGCCACGAGCCGCACCTCCGTCGTCTGCCTGCGGTTGGGCCTGTGCCTGCCCAAGCCCACGACGACCGGCAATCTGGCCGAATGGCTCGCCCCCGCCGACCTGCGACGGCTCGTCCTGGCCGCGCTGGCGGCCGACATACGGTACGGCGTCTACTTCGGAGTCTCCGCCAACACCCGCCGTCTCTTCGACGTGACCAACGCCCGCGACGAGCTCGGCTTCGAGCTCCGCCTCGACTCCGAAGTGTTCACCCGAGAGGTGCGGCCGGGCCCGGCAGGCATCTGCCCGCTGCTCCACCACGCCCTCCCGCCCACCTGACCCCAGAGGCGCGAGGAGATCCTGCGCACGCGGAAGGGCGTTGGCGACGGGAATCGCCGGGGTACCGACCGGCGGTGTCAGCGCGTGGTGGCGGCGACTGCGTCGATCTCGAACCTGGGCCGGGGACGGCCAGACCGGTCACCGCGGTGGTCCTGGCCGGATAGGGTTCGGCGAAGTGCTCGCGGTAGATCGCGTTCATCTCGGCGAAGTCGCCGGCGTCGGTGAGGTAGACACCAACCCGGACGACCTGGTCCAGACCGCTGCCGACGGACTCGAGTGCCGCCGCGAGGTTCCGGATCGCCGCGTGGACCTCGTCGGCGAAGGACTCCGGGATCTCGCCGTCGCCGCTCATGCCCACCTGGCCGGACACGTAGACCGTGCCGTTCAGCAGGCGGGCGGGGCTCAGTGGCGGGGTGGTCGGAGAATTGCGAGTGCTCATCACGTGTCCTAGCTTCGTCGTGGTTGGGTTCTGGACTGTTGGGAACGCGCCGGCACCGGGCCCGGTTGGTCGGCGAGGGCGAAAGCCCGGCAAGGACCGCCGTCCCCGGCGCCCGCGAGCAGCGGCGCCGCGCAGAACCAGACCTCAGGGGCGGGTAGCCGGTCCAGGCCGGTGAGGTTCTCGATGATCGGGATGCCGGCGCCGAGCAGGATCTGGTGGGCCTGCTGGTCGGTGGCGCCGACGGGGTCCGGTGAAGGAAAGTCGATACCGATGAACCGCACGTCGAGCTCGCGCAGGTGTTCCGCGGCCGCGACGGACAGGTACGGTGCGCCGGCGTAGTACGCCTCGGTGCCCCACGAGCCGGCGTGCCCGGTGGCCAGCAGCACCCCGCGGCCTGCGGCCATGACATCGGTCAGGTTCTCCGGCTCGATGGCGCCCGGTCCTGGATGCGGGAGGCGTAGCACGGCGGCGAGCCCCATCCAGGACTCCAGGGGCAGGTCGAAGGTGCCGGCGCCGCCGTCGATCATGTGCGCCGGCGCGTCGACGTGGGTGCCCACATGCGACCAGCAGTGGATGTCGGTCATCAACGCCCCGTGCTCGGGCACGGTCCGCACGGTGGTGAAACCAGGCTCCGGTGTTCCCGGGTAGACCGGGACGCCGTCATGCAGCGGATGCGTCAGGTCGTACGCGGTCACGGTGTGTTCCTGGCCGGTGCGTTCCCGTTCAACGCGGTTTGACCGCCGTCGACGGTCAGCGAGGTTCCGTTGATGTAGGCGGCGTCGTCCGAGGCGAGGAACACCGCCGCCGCGGCGCACTCCTCGGCGGTACCCCAGCGTCCGGCCGGCGGGAACGCGAAGGTCTCGCCCGCGGTGGCCAGCGCGGCGCTGTTGAGCGGGGTTTCGATGGTGCCCGGCGCGACGGCGTTGACCCGGATGCCGAACGGCGCGAGATCCACCGCCATCGAGCGCACGAGCATGAGCAGCCCGCCTTTCGACGCGTTGTAGTGGGCGGTGTCGGGCTCGGCCACGGTGGAGTTGGTCGAGGCGGTCACCACGATCGCGCCGCCCCGGCCTGCGTCGGCCATCGCCCGGGCGGCCTGCTGGCAGACGAGGAACGAGCCGCGCAGGTTGACCTCCAGCACCTCGTCCCACTCTTCGACGGTGAGCTCCAGGAAGGGCCGCTGCCGCCAGATCCCGGCGTTGGCGACCAGCACGTCGATCCCGCCGAAACGCTCGACGACCTCGGTCACCAGCTCACGCACGGCCTCGGGGTCGGTGACGTCGCAGATCCAAGGGGTGATCCCGGCGGGGGTTACGGCGGCCGGGTCCGGCGCGGACCGGTCCGCGCTCACCACCCGGGCTCCGCGTGCGGCCAGCCGGGCCGCGGTGGCCGCGCCGATTCCGCTGGCGCCACCGGTGACCACCGCGACCTTCCCGTCGAACGTCCCCATGGGGCCTGCCCTTCCTGTTCTCGTGGTTACCGGGCGCCGCTGCTCGCGGCTCACTGTCCGACGACTTCGCGCAGCAGAGCGGGGTCGACGTTACCGCCGGTCATCAGGCAGACGACCCGCTCGCCGGGGATCACGCCGGCGTCGTGCGTGGCCAGGGCGGCGATCGTGGTGGCGCTGGAGGGTTCGACGGGAAGACGTTCGGCGCGGAAAACCGCGGCCATCGCCTCCCGGATCGCGGTTTCCTCGACCGTGACCACCCGGTCCACCAGGGCCTTGGTCACGCCGAAGGTCAGTTCCCCGGGCGCGCGGGCGGCCAGGCCGTCGGCGATGGTGGTGAACGGCGGGATGCGCACGACCTTCCCGGCTTCCAGCGAGCGGCGCATGCGGTCGGCTCCGGCGGGTTCGACCCCGATCACCCGCGCGCCCACCCCCGCAGCGGCCAGACCGCGCGCCACTCCCGCGATCAGCCCACCGCCGCCAATCGGCACGAGCACCGTGTGGGCGTCCGGCCCGTCCGCGGCCAACTCGGTCCCGATGGTGGCCTGACCAGCGACGATGTTCGGGTCTTCGAAGCTGTGCACGTAGGGCAAGCCGTCGCGGGCACACACGGCGGTGGCGTGTTCGAACGCCTCCTGCCAGTCGCTGCCGGCCACGCGGATCTCGGCGCCCAGGGTGCGCATCGCCTCGACCTTGGCCGGGTTGGCGCCTTGGGGAACGTAGACGTACGCGGTCCGCCCGGCTTGGGAGGCGGCGAAGGCCAGGCCGAGGCCATGGTTGCCGGTGGACGCCGTGACCAGCGCGGCGTCGCGGTTCGCTGCCGAGCGTGCGAGTTCGTGCACCGCGAAGAGGGCGCCTCGGACCTTGAACGAGCGGGTCGGCTGGATCAGCTCCCATTTCAGCCACACCTGCCGGCCCAGCAGCTGGGACAGACCGGGCGAATATTGGCAGGGAGTGGGCCGCAGTACTGACCGCAGGTACTCCGCGGCCCGGGCGATGAGGTCACCGGGGATCAGCGCGTCGAGTGCCGAGGTGGTCATGCCCCGACCACTTCCCCGACCACTTCCCCGGCCACTCCCGCCTCGTGCTCGGGGAAACGGGTGAGGCCCTCTATCAGCCGCGCTCCGGGCGGGGACATCCGCCCGAGCAGCCCGTGCCGGTCGAGTAGCTCTCGGGTCAGATGGGCGCGCCGGACGCGTTCGCGGGCGCTGGCCACGGCGAGCTGTTCCAGGTGCAGGCCCACCGGGTAGATGTCGGCCGCGTTGCGCAGCCCGAACTTGAGATAGACCGGGGCTGCGGCTGCCACGATGGCCGGTGCCTCGTGGTGGCGTACGAAGCCGCCGAGGTTGTCCGGTGACTCGATGTAGACGTCGATCGCAGCCCGGCCGGCGGCGCGCAGTTCCGCGAGCTGAGCGACGGTCAGGTCACCGGGCACGTTGATGGAGTCGGCGCCCAGGCGTTCGACGACGGCGAACGCCGCCGGGTTGGCCGGTCCGGTGAGGGCCGACATCTTCAGCCGCAGCCCGGAGGGCAGGTCGCCGCGGACGCGCGCGCGGTGCAGCTCGTAGAGCACGCCCTCATCGGCCACCAGGAGACAGCTCACGCCCAGCTCCGCCGCGCGTACCGCGTCGGCGACGCTGAACCGCACCTGGTCCGCGCCGCGCACCCGCGGGCCGAGCCCGGAACCGGGCACCTTCGCAGAGCCCCCGATGTCCCAGGTGCCGCGCGGGCCCAGGAACAGGCACAGCTCCATGTTCGCCGCATCGGCGGCCTGGACCATCGCTCGGATCTCGGCATCGTCGAGCATCGCGACACCGCTGCCCTGGCTGACCCGGTGGACGGTCAGGTCGTAGCGCTGGGTCTGTTCGATCACCGCTTCCAGCGCCGCCGGCCCCTCAACTGAGGGGATTTCGATGCGAAAGAGCCCGTCGTCCGGGAAGGTTGCCGGACGGGAAGCGTCGTACATGGTCATGCTCGTCCTCCGGGACGGGTCGTAGCGGCCGGTGGTCCCGCGTTCTGGTCCAGTGCGGCGCGGGCGCGCCGCGCCGCGTTCAGCCCGGTGGTGGCCGCCTGTTCCACGTTGCCGAGCTCGACGAAGTAGTCACCGGCGAGCTGGATGCGCCCGTCGTTGCGCTCGGCGTGCTCGCGCAGCGGGCTCGCGTCGAACCCCGGCCGGCGGTAGGTGTTGCCGATCGGCCAGCGCTGCACCACCGTTTCCGTGATCCGGTCGCGAAGGGCGGGGTGAACGCGGAGGAGGTCATCGGTGAAGCGCTTGGCGATCGTCTCGTCCGACTCGTCGAGCAGGGCTGCGGCGGGCGCGCCGCCCGCATAGACCATGAAGCTGCTCCCCACCTTCCGCGCGACCTCGGGGATGGGGTTGGTGTGGTCGAACATCATGCTGAACGACGAGCCGGGAGTCGTCGTCGCATAGACGCCGTCCCAGCGGCTGGCCGGCAGCGGGGAGGTGAGCACCCCCATGGACACGAACGGCCCATAGGACACCTGGCCCAGGCACGTGTCCAGCCGTTCGGGCAGCCCGTGGACGACCTGTCGGACAGCCGGGGCCGGCAGGGCCACGACCACCTGGGATGCGTGCACCTCGTGCGCGCCGTCCGGCGCCCGATACCGCACACGCACCCCGTCGTCGGTCTCGGCGATTTCGGTGACCTCCGCGGAAAGCCGGATCCGGTCGCTCAGCGCCGCACCGGCCGCCCGGGGCAGCTCGCCCGTTCCCCCCGCCACGTTCAGAGAGGCGAAGCTCCTGGAACCGCCCCACACCGAGGCGAACAGTGAGGCGGCGACCCCGCCCGACTGGTCGGCCAGCTCCGAAGCGGCCCGGCGGCCGACGGTGCCCAGCAGGTCCCGCACCCGTGGCGGCAGGGCGCCCAGCAGGTCGATTGTCGAGCGATCGGCGAGATACGCGTCGAGCCGGGCGCGCCGGCTCAGCGGCCCGTCCCCGGGGCGGGGTGCTGCCTGCCGATAGTATCCGCGCGCGGCCCGCATCAGCTTGAGACCCGCGAAGACCAGCGCCAGCCGGTCCCGGAGGCTCAACGGCAGGGTCAGCGCATGCGTCTCCGGCCGGGGTGAACGGTGCAGCTTCCCGTCCATCGCGACGGCGGTCTTCACCCCCGGGATCTCCAGGGTGTGCAGACCGAGGTCGTCGAGCATGCCGTGCAGCGTGGAGCCAGGGCCGGGGAACAGATGGCACCCCAGGTTGATCCACCGCTCACCACGGGGCGCCGAGTACATCCGGCCGCCGAGCCGGTCGGCCGACTCCAGCAGCAGCACCTCGCGGTCACGCAGGTGCCACGCCGCGGCCAGGCCGGCGGCACCACCGCCGACGACCACCACGTCGTACCGGGTCTGGGCTTGAACTGAAACCACCTGATCTCCTCTCGTTGTCCGAGGCGCCAGGCCGGTCAGCGAACGACCTTGACCAGGCCGTCGACCGCCCTTTCGAGCGTGACGAGCGCGTCAGCCAGCGCCGCGTGCTCGTTCGCGGTCAGGGGCCGGGCCGGCGAACGGGTGACCGACGCGGGCTTGCCGGTCAGCTCGCAGGCCGCCTTCACCGCCGCGTTGTAGGGCAGGACCTCGATGAGCCGGGCGACCGGGTAGGTGGCGGCCCACAGCCGCGCCACCGTGTCCCGGTCTCCGGAGACCGCCGCGTCGACCATGTTCCGGTAGACCGCGCCCAGGAAGTTCGCTCCGCCGGTGATGGCGCCTCGCACACCCAGCAGCAGCGCCGGACCGAGGATCGAGTCGACCCCGTTGAGCACTCGCACCGGCTGGTCGGCCACCGCGAAGTCGTACAGCTGCCCCAGGTCGCCGGCGGAGTCCTTGACGTAGCGGATGGCGGGAACCCGGCCGGCCAGCTCACGCAGGAACGCGGGATGCTGCCCGAGCCCGGTGCCGGCGGGCTGGTTGTACGCCACGATCGGCAGGTCCACCGACTCCGCGACCAGGCTGTAGTAGTCCGCGGCCTCCGACTCGCTGATCGGCTCGAAGTACGGCACCGTCATCAGCAGGGCGGCGGCTCCGTGGTCGGCGGCGTGCCGGGACAGCTCCACGGCCTGCGCGGTCGAGCCGGCGCCCACGTGCGGCACGACCGGCACCCGCCCGGCCGCCTGGTCGAGCACGATTTCCACCACCTGGCGGCGCTCGGCCCCGGTCATCGTGGCGAACTCCCCGGTGCCGCCGCACGGGACGATCCCGTCGATGCCGTCCTCGACGGCCTTGTCGACCAGAATCCGCAGCGCGGCCTCGTCGATCTCCGCTCCACCGTCCGTGAAAGGTGTGACGAGCGCCGACAGCGACCCGTTCAGGTCGGTCATGGGTGACTCCTAGCGATTTTCCGGTATATCGGACGATGTCTGATATACCGAACACTAGGTAGCTCAAGGCGGAGTCGTCAACCGGCGGTCCTCACCTCGCCGGGACGGTCGGGTCGCCCAGGTTCGCGGACAACGCCGCAGCTCCGGTCGTCACGAGCTCGGACAGCCGGTCGGCGAAGGTGGCGTCCCAGCGGTACGTGGGCACCGAGACGCTCAGCCCTCCGATGACCCCACCACGACCGTCCCGGATCGGGGCGGCGACGCAGCGCACATCCGGGTTGGATTCGCAGTCGTCCCAGGCCACGCCGGTCTTTCTCACCTCGGCCAGCACCTCCCGCAGCCGGTCTGTGTTGTCGATGCCCGAGGGGGTGAGCACCTCCAGGGAACTGCCCGCGGGATAGAGCCTGTCCAGTTCATCCTCCGTCCGGTAGGCGAGCGCGGCCTTGCCCACCGCGGTCAGGTGCGCGGGCAGGCGTGCTCCGACGGTGGAAACCAGCTTCACCGCGTGCTCGCTGTCGACCTTGGCCACGTAGACGACCTCCGGGCCGTCGAGCAGTGCCACCTGAACGGTCTCCCCGCATTCGGCGGCCACTCGCCGGGCGTGCCGCCGAGCGATCCGCACGACATCCAGCGACCGTTCGACCGCGTTGCCGAGCTCGAACAACCGTATCCCCAGCGCGTACGCCGAACCCTCCGCCTGCACGAAGCCGTACGCCTCGAGGGTTTTGAGCAGCTCGTGCGTGGTGGCTCGCGGCAGGGACAGCGCCGCCGCGATCTCCGAGGCGGTACGCGGACCACTCGCCAGATGACCCAGGATGTCCAGGCCTCGTGCAAGTGCTGTGACCAGGCGTGTCGCCATCTCGTCTCCTCGCTCAGAATGCGTCGGTCCGCCGGGGGTGAGTGTTGACACCTTCCGGAAACGGTCACTAGTGTTCGCCGAAATTCCGGACACCCGTCCGGTATTCCGGATACTAGTGGAAACCAGTCCGCGAGTGATGGCGGACCGAGAACTTCGCCGTACCGTCCGAAACCCGGTGGCGCGGCGTTCCCGCCCCCACGGGACGGTCTCCTCCGGGCCCGTGCTCCGACGAGCTCACCCCCGCGTACGGCAGGGCCCGCCCGTCGGAGAACTTCCTGTAGCAATCGGTAGACCAGAAGGTGATTTTCCGATGCCCCAGCCGCACACGGTCCGGCTCAGCAGCACCTACCGGCGCAAGGTCGGCGTCAGCAGCGTGCTCAGCCAGCTCATGGAGTGGTACGACTTCCAGCTCTTCGGGCTGGCCTCAGTCCTGGTGTTCCCGGCGCTGTTCTTTCCAGAGGCCGGCCGGACCGGGGCCGTGCTCCTGTCCTTCGCCGGACTCGCCGTCGGCTTCATGGCGCGCCCGCTGGGCGCGCTGATCTTCGGGCACCTCGGTGACACCGTCGGCCGCAAGACCGTCCTGATGATCACGTTGTCGCTGATGGGCGGCGCCACCTTCGTCATGGGACTGCTGCCCACCGCAGTGGCCATCGGCGGCTGGGCCCCGGTGTTGCTCGTGCTTCTGCGAGTCCTGCAGGGCGTGGGCGTCGGCGGTGAACAGGGCGGCGCCACGCTGATGATGGTCGAGTCGGCGCCACCACGACGGCGCGGCTTCGCTTCCGGTGTCATGGAGACAGGCGAATTCATGGGCCTGCTCATCGCCACCGGTCTGTTCACGCTGCTCACCGTGGCCCTGCCGCACGAGCAGTTCCTCTCCTGGGGCTGGCGGGTGCCCTTCCTGATCAGCGCCGCCATCGCGATCTTCGGACTGTGGATCCGGACCAGGCTGATGGACACCCCGGCGTTCGAAGAGGCGAAGGCGGACGGGCTGCTGGCCGAACGGCCGCTGTCCGAGCTGTTCAAGGTGGGAAAGCGCAGCATGCTGCTGTCCGTGGCGCTGCGTCTGTTCGAAACCGGTAGTGGCTTCCTCATCGTCACTTTCTCGCTGTCCTACGCCACTGACAACGCCGGGGTCTCCGAGTCTGTCTCGACCGCCGGCGTCATGATCGCCTCGGCGGTCTCCATCGTCTGCATCCCCTTCTACGGCTACCTGGGGGACAAGTTCGGCCGCAAGATCGTGTTCTGCGGCGGGATGATCTTCCTGCTGATCGCAATATGGCCGTTCTTCCTGGTCATCGACACCCGTTCGACACCTCTGATCCTGCTCGGCTACGCCTTGCTGTACGCCTTCGGCTCCGCGCCGCTACTGGGTGTTGAGTTCGCCTGGATCGCCGAGCTGTTCCCGACCAACATCCGGTTCAGCGGCCTGTCGATCGGCTTCCAGATCGGCGCCATCCTCGGCGGCGGCATCGCCCCGTTCCTGGCCACCCTCCTGGTCAGCGCCGCGCACGGCTCGCTGTGGCTGGTCATGCTCTACCTGCTGCTGCTGTGGTCCATCTCCATGGTCGCGGTCGTCAAGGCCCCGGATACCTACCGCAGTGAGCTCGCCGCGACCGCCGCCGCGGTCGACCATGCCGGGGGTACGACCGAGGACGCGGCCGCCGAAGTCCGCGACGAGAAGAAGTCCGGGGCATAACGCGCCATCGGCCGGACGGACCACGGAGATAGCGGCCTTCGGGCCGGTCGAGAGGCGAGGCGAATGGTCAGACCGAGATCGATCGCCTTGGCCGCACTGACGGGGAGTGTCCTCATCGGTGAGAGCGCGATCGCCCCCGCCGCCGCGATGTTCCGGGCCGTAGCCCCGATCACCGGCGAGGAGGTCGGCCCTGGCTTCGCGGAGTGCGGAGCCGAGGAGGTGAACCGGGCCGCGGACCTGGCCTCCGAGGCGTTCGGCGGTTATCGCCGCACCAGCTCCCGGGAGCGCGCCGCCTTCCTGGAGCCGATCGCCGACGAGATCGAGGCACGTGCCGGCGCCATTGCCGAACGGGCCATGCTGGAGCCCGGTCTGCCGTCGGCCCGGCTCGCCGACGGAACCGCGCACACTACCGGCCAGCTGCGCCTCTTCGCTAAGTTACTGCTCGAAGGCGGCTGGCTCCAGGTCCAGATCGACCCGGGCGATCCGGAACGCACGCCGCTGCCGCGCCCCGACGTGCGCCGGCGTTCGGTGCCGCTCGGCCCGGTCGCCCCATCCGGCGTGAGCAACTTCCCGCTCGCGTTCTCCGTCACTGGTGCGCCACCGTCTCGGCCCTCGCCGCCGGCGCACCGGTGGTGGTCAAGGCGCATCCCGCCCACCCCGGCACCTCCGAGGGCGTCGGAGCGGCGATCCTCGCGGCGGCACGGCCTGGGAGGGAACCTTATCCCTCCTCCAGGGCAACGGTCACGAGCTCGGCACCACGCTCGTGTCCCGCCCGGCGATCATGGCCGTGGGATTGACCGGTTCGCGCACCGGAGGGCTTGCGCACATCGTACGCGGGCGATCGAGCTGTTCCTCCGGCCGGTTGCCTACCAGAACGTTCCCGCAGAGCTGCTGCCGACCGAGTCGCGCGACGACAACCCGCTGCGGGTGTTCCGCCGCATCGACGGCCTCCAAAGGTGACCACAACCGACGAATACGACAAGGACGGAGCCGCAGACATGCCGACGAATGAAACCCCGCCGACCCAGCAGATTCCTGGTACCCGCCACACCTGGTGGTTCCCCGACGGCGACCTGCCGGAGCCCGTCGAGGGAGATCGTTTCGTCAGCCACGAGGCCCTGATCGTGCTGAATCCGGCGAAGCAGTCCTCGCGGCTCCGGCTGACCTTCTACTGGACGGACCGGCCACCCACGTCCTTCGACCACGACATCGTCGTCGAAGGGGAACGGGTTCGCTGCCTTCGCCTGGACCGGCTGCAAGATCTCGGAATCGACTTCACGATCCCGTTCCGCACGCAGTACGCGATCCGGCTTGACAGTTCGGTCCCGGTCTTCTGCCAGTACGGTCGGCTCGACTCCGTCCAGGCCAATCTCGCGCTCATGGCGGCTCCGAGTTTCGGCTGAACCACCGCGCCCTGACTTCACGCGCGATGAGTGGCCCCTTCTAAGCGCGGTTTCCGGCCCCTCTTGTAGATCTTGGCTCCTTGATCGAGCGTGTGATTTGGCCCCAGAGCTCTGGCTGTTGAAGCGTTGCGAGACGTTACTGTTCCAAGGTGCTTAGTAGCGAAGGGGCTCGGCTGGGCGACAAGGCTGCTCGCCGGCTAGTGCAGTCCGGTTGCTGTCGCATCGAGCCAGGACTGACCGAAGCCGAATTCGCCCGCATCGAGCGCGAGTACGGATTCGAGTTCGCTGACGACCATTGGGCGTTTTTGGCCGCCGGGCTGCCAGTGAGTTCACCCGCCGAGGAAGGGCAGACCTGGGCTCAACCCTGGCCGAACTGGCGAAACGGCGACCCCGACCAGTTGCGACAGCACCTGGATTGGCCGACGGAAGGCGTCCTGTTCGACGTTCAACACGGTTACTGGCATGACGCCTGGGGCGTGCGCCCCCTCGTTCTGAAGGATGCAGTGGCAGCAGCGACGCTGCATCTCGCTCAGGTGCCGCGCATGATTCCGATCTTCGCCCACCGCTGCCTGCCCGCCGGACGCGGGACCTGCGGGCACCCGGTGCTCTCGATCTATCAGACCGACATCATCTATTACGGCAACGACCTGCCTGATTACATCGACCGAGAGTTTGGCGCCCGGGAAGCAAATGTCGGCGACAGACGGAATCCGCAGGCCACGGTGCCGTTCTGGCGAGACTTCCTCTGATCCGAGGACCTGCTTCGGCGTCGATGTCGGCGTGGAGATCATTCGGCTGGATCGAGAACGGATCACGGGCCGGCGCTGCTCTGTTGTGCTTGGCTGCGTACCAGCCGGTAGGAGTCGGTGCCGGTTTCGACGATGGCGGCGCAGAGGCGTGGTTCGGTGAACGTCTTGGTCCAGCCATCTGGGGGTGGCACAAGTTCCTGGCGGACGATCCCGGCTGCTAGCTGGGGGTTTCTGGCCCCTTCTCGTTTCCTGATTCGTGAGGCGCGAGAAGCACATGTTAGGCACTGCCTTCATTCTTCTGGTGTGAGGAAGGTGTGCCGGTAGCGCGGTTTCGACTGCGGGGTGCTGGAGGCGGTGCGCTCCCGCCCGAGCCTCTGGCCGGCGACCCGATGGAGTATCAGGCGCGCTGCGTCGAGGGCGTTCGTGGCCCGTTCGCGGGGTTAGGCCGGTGATCACCGAGAACGATACCGGGCCGCTGGAGCGGGCTCTGGCGGTCTGACTGTTGTGCGGGATGCGCGTTGACCGCCCAGCTCTGGTGGGGGCTGCGGCGGGTGCACCAAAGCGGATTCGTCCGCTCGTGGAACCTCGGGATCATCGGGTTCGTTTGACCGGGTGTGGGGAGCAGCACAAGTAAGAGACGCCCGCGGAATCGGGATCGCCGACGCGGCAGCAGAGCCCCGCACGCGACCAATGCACCGCGCAGACCCCCGGCCCTCTCGAACGGCTGGCAGCGCTTCTGGGAGAACAGGATCCGCAAACAGTCCCAGACTCCCGAGAATCTCTGGTTGACCTGGGGTCTGCCCGCGGCCGGCGTGTTGATGGGCTTCGAATTCATGTACTACGCCGTCTTCGCTGACAAACTGGGCGGTACGAGCGTCCTCGGGGTTCTGGGGGCCGCCGCCTGCGCGTTCGCCGCCCTCTTCGCCAGAGGCCTGCACGAGTACGTCAGTTACCGGAGAACCGGAGAATTCCCCTTTCGCGTCGTGGGCACCGTCACGGGTGTCGGGGCGGCGGTCGCCGTCCTCATCCAGATCGTCTTCATGAGCTGAGAACGGTCCGGGCTCTCGGCTCGGCGCTTGGCAACGGCCCTGCCATTCTGGTGGCATTTTGGCGATCGCGGCGTGGATCTGTGTCGGTGATGACACCGTGGGGGCCTGACGGTGGCGGTGCCAGACCGATCGGCGTGAGACGTTCTTGATCGGGCGGTACCCGGTCGACAAGAGCGCGGTCAGTCAGCGGATATCGGGCAGCGCGCCTTCCTGACTCACGGCTGCGGTGACACTGCGGGGCGGTTCACCGCCGACCAACGATGTGCGTGTAGTAGATCTTGCGACTCAAGCTCTCGGTCAACCCGCCGGCACCACATGCCTGAAAACCAGAACGGCCGTCCCGAAACCGTTCTTGGGCTCAAATGATCAGCGCACCACATAGGTTGATCTCGTGGTGATGGAAGGTCGTGTGCGGGACGGTCCCGCCGTGGGAGGCAGGCGCTCTTAGCGGTCGGCCGTTCCCCGGCGCCGCTTCATCCTTGTTATCCAGAAGCTGAGCCAGAAGAAGGCGTCGGCTTGCCGCCACCACAACAGAACCGCCAGGGGGACGGCCAGGAGGACGACGACCACTTTCCTCGGACTCACGATTTGCATGAAACCGGCCTGCGGATCCAGCACATTGCCACTTGGATCGGCAGGCTCATAGAGCACCTGTCGCTGATCGTCGATCAGGGGACGCCCCTGCCAGCGGGAACCATCGACTCGCGTCTGGATGTGCCTACCATCGCGTGTGGTGAACCTGACAATGGCATCGTCAGACGAATAGCGGCTAGTTTCGGTGCGGACAACGGTGGCCATAGCCGACACGCCGCTCTCCCGCAACCGCTGCACCGCTCTGAAATCATTCACCGTGGCCACCGACATGCCGATTGCTATGAGCATCAGCACGATCGCGATCTGGCCGTGAATGGAGGAGAGACGGTCCCGCATCGATGTCCGGGGATGAGGATCGGAGCTCACCTGCGAACTGCCTGCCCCCTCTTGCTTTTCACTACGTCCACGCCTGCGCCTCTTGCTCCTGCCGGCGGCGCTGCCCATCCGACCTCGTTTCTCCTTCAGCCCACTATGAGATCAACGATCTGGCCTGAGCAGAGTTCCCAGGCAGGGGTCCGGGCCACGGGCCGGCGCGGCAGACAGTCGTAGCTCATGGTTACCCAGGATTGCTAGCCGGGCGGTGCTGACAGGTCGTATCCCGCCGAACTCCTACCTAAGAAGCCCGAACCTGTGCGGTTTCGGCCTCACCTGACACACCTTCACGTAAACACGTGCGCTTTGCCGAACCCCTCGTTGGAAGCGATCGCAACGCTCGCGGTCTCCTCCCTGTCGGTCAACACCTGGAAGAGCAGGTCGGCGCCGCGTTTGTCGAGTTTCATGTAGCCCAGCTCATCAAGCTATGCGGATATCCGCATAGGTCGACCTATGCCGACATCGCGACTATGCCGAGTACCGAGCCGCAGGAGCTGGCTGAGCAG
>NZ_JBHSPA010000012.1:36883-82669 GCF_042656245.1 Nonomuraea insulae | reverse complement strand
CGTCGGCAGCAAGCACGCCGTCGAAGGCATCACCAAGTCGGTGGCGCTGGAGGTCGCCAAGTCGGGAATCCGGGTGAACGGTGTAGCTCCCGGCCCCACAGATACCGGCATGCTGACTCGTTTCACCGGCACGTCGGAGAACAAGGCGGCCCTCGTGACGCAGGTCCCGCTGGGCCGCCTCGGCCTGTCAGAGGAGCTGGCCGACGCGATCGTGTTCATCGCATCGGATGAGGCCTCCTTCATCACCGGCCACATCCTCAACGTCGACGGCGGCATGACGACCAACTAGACCGCGGCACACAGGAGCACTGCCTCGCGGAGAGCAGCACCACGATCAACGACCACACCCACCACACCACGCCAACCACATAGCCCACTTCCCGTATCCGGAGCGGTTCGTGACCCACATGAAGCTGTTCCCCCACAGCTAGGAGCACCACGCCAGGCCCGCACAGCGGAGGCGGTCACCGGAACGCGGTGACCGCCTTCACGCGTTGACCTGGAAGACCGGTCTGTCTAGCCTTGTTATACCCGGTAGAAGTCGTATAAGCCGCCGACAGGAGCAGTAGACTGTACCGCCAGTCTGAAAGAAGGAACCCCCATGCCCGGCAAGGTCAACGCCTCGAATCCATCCGTGCGCGAACGTCTGCTGGCCGCCGCCGACGACCTGTTCTACCGCGAAGGCGTGCAGACCGTCGGCATCGACCGCATCGTGAAGCAGGCCGGCGTTGCCAAGGCGTCGCTCTACAACGTGTTCGGCAGCAAAGACGAGCTGGTGCAGGCCTACCTGGACGCCCGTCACGCCGACACCCGTGAGCTGGTTGAGCGCTCCCTGACCCGGTTCCGGACGCCACGTGAGCGTCTGCTGGGGGTTTTCGACGCGCAAGGCCAGCTGTTCACCGAACCCGACTTCAACGGCTGCGCCCACATGACGGCCAGCGCAGAGGCAGCACACGGCAGCGTCGTCGAGGGCGCCGCGGACCGATACCGGCTGTGGGTGAGAACGCTGTTCACGGACCTGGCGCGAGAAGCCGGCGTCGCCGACAGCGACGGCCTCGCGAGGCAGCTTCACCTGCTGTACGACGGCGCAGGAGTCTCGGCACGCATGGACCGCGATCCCTCAGCCGCGACGACCGCCCGCGCGGCGGCCGCCGCACTGTTCGATGCTGCGGTCAAGGATGGGGATGGGGTCGGCTCCAGGTAGTAATCCGGTCAGACCCGAAGGCCGGCACATGGGTGGCGCCGGCGAACCGCATTACCTGGGTGCCACCTTTCTATGTACACAGCAGTCGCTCGTACGGCGAGACCGATGTCCCGACTGCTCCGGGTTTCGGCGGCGCTGGTCGAGCAACTGCCAACGGAGCCCTCAGTGTTCGTGGCCAGTGCGCTGATGCGCGAGGCGTACCTGGCGATGATCGGCGACCACGACCCGGCCGACAGCCCCCGCGCCCGTCTGCTGCTCGAGGTCGTCATCGCGGAGCTCGCTCGCGCCCCGCAGGAACCACTGCGCCTCCCGGAGCCGAGCGACACTCGCCTCAAGGCCGTTAGTGACCTGCTGCACGCCGCCCCGGCCAGCCCGGCGACACTGGCGGAGCTGGGGCACAGAACGGGCTCGAGCGAACGAACCCTCAGCCGTCTGTTCAGCAGCGAACTGTCGATGAGCTTCACCAGTGGCGCACGCTGCTGCGCATTCAGCGGGTACTGCTCGAACTTGCGAAGGCGCCTCGGTCACCGACACGGCGATACGCCTGGGCTGGGCCAACCCGAGCAGTTTCATCGAAGCCTTCACCGAGCTCGTCGGCCAGACACCTGGTCGCTACCACTCTGCGGCGCGCGCAGCTCACGACTAGCGTCAGCCTGGCGGGTTACCCGTAATTTGTTGGCGGAACATCGGTGGCAGAGCCGGTTGCCGCATGGCTGGCCGCTCTGCGCGGATTCGCCGATCGCATCTCCGCCAGCCGTCGTCCCGCACTGGCCTTCGGGCTGGAGGTCGATCGCGCCCGCGGGCCCAAGCAGATGAATACAACGCGACAGGAGACCGGCGGCGTCACTGGAACTCAGACAAGGACTACAACCTGATCTGGTTCGTCGAGCAGTGCTTGAGCAACGCGCTGCGGCTGAAAAATGATATCGCCGACGCCGACCGCGCCGGGGTCGGGGGAACTGGCCGAGTTCTTCCTCCGTGCTCAGGGCGAAAGCCGCAGGGGAGCCGAGCAGGCCAAGGATCTCCTTCGCCGGCGTCTGGCCGGATGACGCCATGGGGGATGTCTTCTTCCGTGGGAGGTCGCAACGTGTCATGACCGCTTCGATCGGTTTGGCGGTGTCGGCGGCGATGCCCGCCAGTCTCTGGCTGACCGGCCACCGCGCTTCGCTCTCGGTTCACGGTGGCGTCGGCGCTGCGGTCGCACCCGCGTCAAGGAGTGCAGCGCGTGATGTGACTATTCACAAAATCAACCTTCGGTAGAGGGCCGCATTACTCCCATTCGGATAGTTACCCCTCAGGTCGGGGGACCTAGGGGGCAACGGCCAGGCCAGTCGCTGCATCGGGGGGAGCAGCGGCAGCGCCGCATGATGCCGGGCCGGGCAGACGGCTGTTCTGCCCGGCCCGATGACTGCCGCCTTGCAGGTCCAGTCGAACGGTGACAACCTCGACGAAGCCCGCCCGTGATCCCCGCCGGGTACCGGTTGAAGGGTCGGCGCGCTTCAGCGTGGCTGGTTGGTGGGGTGTGGTGTCTGGGGCTGGGTGGCTGCGAGGCTGGCGAGGAGTTTGAGCCGGTCTTCGGAGGTGGTGCCCGGTTCGGCGGTGTAGATGGTGAGGTCGTACACCGTCCGGTTGGACATGGGCAGGTCGAGCGACTGGTAGGTCAGCTCCAGGTCGCCGACCTGGGGGTGCCATAGCCGCTTGGTGCCGTCGTGGCGGATGCGGACGTCGTGGGCGGCCCACTGGCTGCGGAACTCGGTGCTGAGGGTGGACAGTTCGCCGATGAGTTCGCGCAGGGCGCGGTCGTGCGGCTCGCGTCCGGCTTCGGCGCGCAGCAGCGCGGCGGTGGCGGCGGCGGCGTCCCAGTCGACGAAGAACTGCCGGGAGCTCGGGTCGAGGAAGATGTAGCGGGCGATGTTGGCGCGGCCGTGCTGCGCGGTGGTGGGGCTGTCGAAGACCGGGGCGTGCAGGGCGCGGGCCAGCGGGTTGCCGGCGACGATGTCCTGGCGGCCGTTGCGCACGAACGCCGAGGACATCGTCATGGAGTCCAGCAGCCATTGGACACGAGGCGGGACCTGGACGTCCTTGCGGCGCGACGGTGCGCGGCGGACGGGCCGGGACGCGCGGGCCAGGTCGAACAGGTAGGTGCGTTCGTCCTGGTCCAGTTGCAGGGCCTGGGCGACCGCGTCGAGCACCTCTTCGGACACGCCGCTGATGTGGCCCTTCTCCAGCCGCGTGTACCACTCGGTGCTCACGCCGGCCAGCACCGCGACCTCCTCGCGGCGCAGCCCGGGCACCCGGCGCCGGCCGCTGGTGGGCAGCCCGACCTGCTCCGGAGTGAGCTTCGCGCACCTGGTGGCGAGGAAATCCCGGATCTGGTCGCGGTTGTCGGGTCGCTGCTCCATGCCCTCCACGGTAGCCGCAGGGTTCTGGCAGGTGGCGGGGGTAAGGGGGGTTGAGCTTGTCCCCCCGATAAACGCGCTCTGCCTCGCGCGCGGCCAGGCGGGTTTCCTGGGATCAGCACGTTGAACGCGACCCGATGCGGAGATGGATTTGAGGACGCGAGGAGAAGTCGTCGAGCGGTCCGCCGGGCCGGGCGAGGCAGACACGCTCGCCGAGCGCGGGCAGTCACCCGCGCGGCCCGCGCGGCTGCCGCTGGTGGTCTATGTGCTGGCGGTGGGCACCTTCTTGATGCTCACGACCGAGTTCGTGGTCGCGGGCCTGCTGCCGGAGATCGCCGGCGACCTGCGGGTGAGCGTGCCCCAGGCGGGACTGTTGATCACGGTGTTCGCGGTGGGGATGATCATCGGTGCGCCGTTGATGGCGATGCTGACGCTGCGGCTGCCCACACGGTTGACGCTGATGCTGGCCCTGGGCGTGTTCGCGGCCGGGCACCTGATCGTCGCGGTCGGCTCCAGCTTCGCGCTGCTGCTGGCGGCACGATTTGTGACGGCGCTGGCGACCGGGGCGTTCTGGGCGGTGGCCAACGTGGCCGCCAGCCGCGCCGCGGGTCCTGCCGCGAGCTCTCGTGCCCTGGGCCTGGTGGGCGCCGGAGGCATGCTCGCCAACGTCGTCGGGGTGCCGCTCGGCGCGTTCGCCGGGCAACTGGTGGGCTGGCGGGGCCCGTTCTGGGCGCTGGCGGTCCTGGCGGTGGCGGCCGCCGCTCTGATCGCCCGCACCGTCCCGCACGACGGCCCGGACCACGGGACGGTGTCGGTGCGGTCGGAGGTGACGGCCCTGCGTTCGGGGCGGCTGTGGCTGGTGCTGGCGGCCTGCGCGACCACGACCGGCGGGGTGCTGGCGGCCTACTCCTACATCGCGCCGCTGCTGACCGGCCGGGCCGGTATCGCGGCCGGGCTCGTGCCGCTGGTGCTCGTCGGCTTCGGCATCGGGGCCCTGGCGGGCTCACTGGTGGGTGGCCGGCTCGGGGACGCCCGCCCGCACACCGTGACGATCGCGGCGGCCGCGGGGGCGACGGTCCTGCTGCTGGCGATCTGCCTGCTGTCGGGTGATGCCTGGGCCACGGTCGTTCTGGTCGCGTTGCTGGGGTTCTTCGGACTCGGCGCCAACCCGGTGCTGATCTCCCTGTCGGTCCGCTTCGCCGGTCAGGCGCCTACTTTGGCCTCCGCCCTGACCGTCTCGGCGTTCAATCTCGGCACTGCGGCCGGGTCCTGGATCGCCGGGCGCGCGCTCGACTCCTCCCTGGAGGCCGTCGGCCCGGCCGTGGTCGGCACCGCCATCGCCGCGCTGACCTTGATCCCGACGATCATGATCGCCGTCATCCAGCGCCGGCGCGCCGCCGCACCCGCCCGCTAGGTCCCCGCCACCGGGTGTATGGCCAGGTCAGCCGGGGAGGGGCAAGGAGCCATGACGCTCGAACCAGCTCGTGTCACGGCCCGGGGCTGCTGCCCCGCCGCCACCACCTGAGACACACCACCATCGGAAATCAACCACCTGATACGGAGAATCTTGATGCGTGCAACCCTGATGTACGGCGCCGGCGACGTCCGGGTCGAGGAGGTTCCGGACTCGGTCATCAAGCTGCCCACCGACGCGCTCGTCCGCGTCACCGCCTCCTGCATCTGCGGCAGCGACCTGTGGCCCTACAGCTCGATGAAGCCGGAAGACGGGCCCGCCCGGATGGGCCACGAGTTCATCGGCATCGTCGAGGACACCGGCCCGGAGGTGACCACCGTCCACCGGGGCGACCTGGTCGTCGCCCCGTTCGCCATCTCCGACAACACCTGCCAGTTCTGCCGCGAGGGCCTGCACACCTCCTGCACCCACCCCCAGGCCAACTTCTGGGACGGCGAACCGGACGAGGGCGGCCAGGCCGAAGCGGTCCGCGTCCCGCTCGCCGACGGCACCCTCGTCAAGCTGCCCGTCGCGGCGGACTCGGCCCTCATCCCGTCCCTGCTGACGCTCTCGGACGTGCTCGGCACCGGCTACCACGCCGCCGTGGCCGGCGGCGTCAACGAGCGCACCCGCGTCACCGTGATCGGTGACGGCGCCGTCGGCCTGCTGGCGGTGCTGTCGGCCAAGCGCCTGGGCGCCGAGCAGATCATCCTCATGGGCCGCCACCAGACGCGCACCGACCTCGGCCGGGCCTTCGGCGCCACCGACGTCGTCTCCGCCCGCGGCGAAGAAGGCATCGCCCAGGCCCGCGACCTCACCGGCGGGCACGGTACGCACGTCGTGCTCGAAGCCGTCGGCACCATGTCCGCCTACGAGCAGGCCCTGGGCATCGTCCGTCCGGGCGGCGCCATCAGCCGCGTCGGCGTCCCGCAGTATGAGGAGGCGCCGATCGGCATGGGCAGCCTGTTCCGCCACAACCTCCGCCTGGCCGGCGGGCCCGCGCCGGTCCGGGCCTACATCGAGGAACTGATGCCCGACATCCTGGACGGCACCATCGAGCCGGGGAAGGTGTTCGACGTCACGACCGACCTGGACGGCGTCCCGGCCGGGTATCAGGACATGGCCGACCGCAGGAGCCTCAAGGTCCTCATCAAGCCCTGATCTCGAGAGGCGTGACAGAGGCGGGGTCCGGCCTCGTCCGGGCCCCGCACCCAGCTCGCAACTGTCGCCCGCTCCGCGGGAGGAACGACTGTTCCTGCGGCGTGCGTCGTTGGTGATGCGACGTCCCGCGACTGGCCGCCGCGGCGACATGTGCGCTGGTCCCAGTCTTGCCGCGGCATTCCGCCACCTGTCGTGCCGCTATGCGGCGCTGATCTGTCCGTGATGCGAAGGAGTGCATATGTCCTCTGAGTCCCCTGTTCCAGCTCCCATCTCGGCCGTCGAGCCCTCCTCGCTGCTCAATCGGCGCTCCTTCATCGCGGTCAGTACCGCTGTCGGGGGTGCCGTCGTCGCGGACGGCGTGATCGCCGGACCGTCTCTCGCCGCCCCGCGGGAGGCGGCCGCCGCTGCCGAAGAGCCGCTCAGGGGTCGCCTGTCACTGACCGTCAACGGCGAACGGCACGCCGCGATGATCGACAACCGGACCTCGCTGCTGGACCTGCTGCGTGAACAGTTCGGGCTGACGGGCACGAAGAAGGGCTGCGACGCCGGAGCCTGCGGCGCCTGCACCGTCCTGGTCGACGGCCGCCGGGTCAACGCGTGCCTGACGCTGGCGGTGCGGCTGGAGGGCGCCGAGGTCACCACCATCGAGGGGCTCGCCCCGGGCGAGGACGACGACCTGCACCCATTGCAGCAGGCCTTCATCGACCAGGACGCCTTCCAGTGCGGCTACTGCACCCCCGGGCAGATCATGTCCAGCCTCGGCTGCATCCGGGAAGGCCACACCGGCTCACCGGAGGAGATCCGGGAGTGGATGAGCGGCAACATCTGCCGCTGCGGCTGCTACACCAAGATCGTCAAAGCGGTCGAGCAGGCCGCCGGCGGGAAGTGAGGTTCGGATGCATCCCTTCTCCTACACCAAGGCCGCCGATATCGATGGCGCGCTCACCGGCGGCCGGCGAGGCGGTCGCTACATCGCCGGTGGCACGACCTTGGTGGACCTGATGCGCGAGAACGTCGAGCGTCCCGCCGAACTGGTCGACATCGCCGCCCTCCCGCTGCGCGAGGTCACCGCCACCGCGGGCGGGGGGCTGCGCATCGGCGCGCTGGTATCGATGGCCGAGGCCGCCGCCCACCCCAAGGTGCGCGCCACCTTCCCGGTTGTGTCGCAGGCGCTGGAGCTGAGCGCCTCTGCCCAGTTGCGCAATATGGCCACCATCGGCGGCAATATCATGCAGCGCACCCGGTGCACCTACTTCCGGGATGTGACGGCGGCCTGCAACAAGCGCGAGCCCGGCTCCGGATGCGCGGCGCTGGACGGTTTCAACCGCAGCCACGCCATCCTCGGCACCTCCGATCAGTGCGTGGCCACGCACCCCTCCGATGTCGCTGTGGCCTTCGCGGCGCTGGAGGCCACGGTGCTCCTGTCGGGCGCCGACGGGGAACGTCGCGTCGTCTTTGCCGACTTCCTGCTGCGGCCGGGCAGCACGCCGCAGCGGGAACAGGCCCTGCGGCCCGGTGAGTTGATCACCGCCGTTGAGATCCCGGCCCATCCGCGCCCGCTCACATCCGGATATCTGAAGGTGCGCGACCGGCAGTCGTATGAGTTCGCGCTGACGTCGGCGGCCGTCGCCCTGCACGTGCGGAGCGGGGTGATCCGCGAGGCGAAGGTCGCCGCCGGCGGGGTGGGCACCGTGCCGTGGAAGCTGCCCGCCGTCGAGCGCCGGCTCGTCGGCGAGCGGCCGTCCGAGGCGCTGTGGGCCGAGGCGGCCGCGTGGGCGGCCGACGGAGCCCGGCCGCTGCAGCACAACCGATTCAAGATCGAACTGCTCAAGCGCACCGTCGAACGTCAGCTGCGCATCGTAGGAGGTATGAAGTGAGCCCCCAGCCGCGGGCAGCCGTGGGTGCGCCGCTGTCCCGGGTGGACGGGCGGCTGAAGGTCACCGGGCAGGCGCTGTATGCCGCCGAGCACGACGTCAACGGCGTCGTGCACGCGGTCATCGTCGACAGCGGCATCGGCCGTGGACGTATCACCTCGATCGACACCCGCGCCGCCCTGGCCCACCCGGGAGTGCTGCGGGTGATCAGTCACCGCGACGCGCCGAAGCTGCCGTACCGCGACAACTCCGCATCGAACAATCCGCCCGGGCGGCGGCTGCGTGTCTTCCAGGACGACCGGGTGCTCTTCCACGGTCAGCCGGTCGCCGTCGTGGTGGCCACCACCCTGCAAGCCGCGCAGCACGGCGCGGGCCTGATCGAGGTCCGCTACGACGCCGAGCAGCCCTCGACCGATCTGCACGAGGCCGAAGCAGACGAGCCGACGCGCTATGCGCGCGGCGACGCCGAGGCCGCCCTGCGTGCCGCCGCCGTTCGGATGGACCTGACCTACCGCACGGCGCGCAACCATCACAACCCGATGGAGCCGCACGCCGTCATCGCCCGCTGGAGCGGCCATCGGCTCACCGTCTGGGACAAAACCCAGTGGGTCGTCGGCACGCAGACCGAGCTCGCCGCCGTGTTCGGCATCCCGGCGCAGGCCGTACGGGTGATCTCCCCGTTCGTCGGCGGCGCCTTCGGGTCCGGGTTGCGGTGCTGGCCGCACGTGGTCGTCGCCGCGCTGGCCGCCCGCGTGCTGGCTCGTCCGGTCAAACTCGTCCTGAGCCGCAGGCAGATGTACTTCGGCACCGGCTTCCGGCCCTCCTACGACTACCGTCTGCGGCTGGGCAGCGACCGCCGGGGACGCCTGATGGCCATGGCGCACGAGATGGACGCCGAGACCTCCTCGTATGAGAAGTTCACCGAGACCATCATGCCCGCGGGGCAGATGCTCTACAGCATGCCCAACGTGGCGCAGGCCTACCGGACGGTGCCGCTGGATGTGAACACGCCGCTGTGGATGCGCGGCCCGGGCTTCGCGACGGCGTCCTTCGTCATCGAGTCGGCCCTGGACGAACTGGCCCACAAGCTCGGCATCGACCCGATCGAGCTGCGCCGGCGCAACGAACCTGACCAGGATGAGTCCACCGGGCTGCCGTTCTCCACCCGCCGGCTGCGCGAGTGCTACACCGTCGGCGCCCGCGAGTTCGGCTGGGACCGCCGCGACGCCGAGCCGCGCTCAAAACGCGACGGCGACTGGCTGATCGGCATGGGCATGGCCGCCGGCGTGTACGAAACCCAGCGCAACCCGGCCCAGGCCCGGGCCCGTCTGAACGCCGACGGCACCGCCCTGATCCAGGCGGCGGCCAGTGACATGGGGCCGGGCACCTACACCTCCCAGACCCAGGTCGCTGCCGACGCCCTCGGGCTGAGCATGCGCACGGTGACCTTCCGGCTGGGCGACTCGCTGTTCCCGCCGACCCCGCCGCACGGCGGCTCGATGACCATGGCCAGCGTCGGCTCCGCCGTCCTGGACGCGTGTAACCAGGTACGACAGCAGGCGATCAAGCTGGCCGTCGAGGACCGCCATTCACCGCTGTACGGGGCGGCCGCACAAGACATCGTCGTCCGCGACGGCCGGATGCACGTCAAGGACAAGCCCGCCCGCGGCGAGACGTACCAGCAGCTCCTGGCCCGCAACAACCGCACCCACCTCGAAGCGCTCGGCTCCTACTCCCGGCCGTCCGGGCCCGAGCGGCACTCCTTCTACGCCTACAACGCCACCTTCGCCGAAGTCGCCGTGGACGCGGCACTGGGCCTGGTACGGGTGCGGCGCATGCTTGGCGTGTACGACGCCGGCCGCATCATCAGCCCCAAACTCGCGCACAGCCAGGCGATCGGCGGCATCGTGGGCGGCATCGGCACGGCCCTGCTGGAACACACCGTCACCGACCACCGCGACGGCCGCATCGTCAACGCCAACCTGGCCGACTACCTCGTCCCCGTTAACGCCGACGTGCCCGACATCAAGACCATCTACCTGGACGGCGAGGACCGCGAGGCCGACCCGCTCGGCGTCAAAGGACTGGGCGAAGTGGTCCTCATCGGTGTGGCCCCCGCCATTGCCAACGCGGTCTTCAACGCCACCGGCCGCCGGATCCGCCAGCTGCCCATCACCGCCGAGGCGCTGCTCTGACCCGGACGCTCCAGCAGCTCGGAGAGCACACAACCGGTCCGGCTGTTCGGCCAGGGCGGCCAGGTCGAGTCCGCGGCCGAGTCGCTTGTGCTCGGGGACCACGAGGCTGACGGCGATGCCTGCCGACCGCAGTTCCCGGGCCAGGGCGACGGCCTTGTCGAGTTCGGGGCGCGTGGTGGCGCGGGTGGAGATCTTCTCGGAGACGATCCGGGTGACGTCGGCGGCTTTGAGCGCGTCGAGCTGGGTGTCCAGGGATTGGCGGAGGGTGGAGGTGGTCGCAGCGGGCTGTGTCAGGTGTGCTCGACGGGCGGGTGGCCTGTGTCCTGGAACCGGTCGGTGTGCTCGTGAGTGGCGGCCCAGGAGGTGAGCAGGCGGAGCGCATCTTCAGACGGGGAGCCGGGTTCGGCGGTATAGATCGTCATGGACAGGTCGGGCTCGGCGCGCAGGTCCATGCTCTCGTAGGCGAGGGTGAGGTCGCCGACGATGTGGTGGTGGAAATGCTTGACGCCGGTGCCGTGGGTGCGGACGTTGTGTGCTCCCCACCGGCGCCGGAAGTCATCGCTGCGGGTGGACAGCTCCCCGACCAGGTCGTGCAGGCCCTTGTCATGCGGGTCTTTGCCCGCGGCGGTGCGCAGGTTCGCCACGCACATGTCGGCGGCCAGATCCCAGTCGGGGAAGAAGCGATGGGCCGCACTGTCGAGGAAGGTGAAGCGGGCGAAGTTCGGCGGCTCGGTCGGATCGACGTAGAGGTCGCAGTACATGGCCCGGCCCAGGTGGTTGGCGGCCAGCAGGTCCGACCGGTTGTTGCCGATGATCGCCGGGGCGGTGGTGATGGTGTCGAGCATCCATTGCAGGCTGGGCCGTGCGGTCGGCTGCTTGGGGCGGCGCCGGCGCAGGATGGCGTTGCTGCCGTCGGCCTCGTGTGCGAGGCGCAGCAGGTGGGCGCGTTCGGCGTCATCCAGGTGCAGGGCGCGGGCGATCGCGTCGAGGACGGCGACCGAGGCTCCGGCCAGGTGGCCGCGTTCGAGCTTGGCGTAGTACTCCACGCTCATCTCGGCCAGGGCGGCGACCTCGCTGCGCCGCAGTCCGGGGACGCGGCGCTGCCCGGCGACGGGCAGGCCGGCCTGCCCAGGGGTGATCTTGGCGCGCCGTGAGGTGAGGAATGCGCGCACTTCGGACCGGTTGTCCACGCCACGACGGTACGCCAAGCTCTGGGCACGTGGGATGCACTGGTAGTACACCCATCAGGAGTGACTTCCGCACCCCGGCCGGCCCGGATGTGCTGGATGCCATGACCGAGGTTGTGATCGCATCCAACACCGCTTGGACCCGCCGCCTGGCCGCCTGCCTGCTGACCGCCTCGCTGGCCGGCCTCCTGACTGGGTGCTCACTCTCAGCAGACCCGCATGACACCGGGCTCGCGCTGCCGGTGTCATCTCCGGTGTCATCGCCGGGCCCGGCGAGCACCGTATCGGGGATGCCGGTGGTGCTGCGGTTCGGCGACCATGTCATCGCCGCGACGTTGACCGACACGCCGGCGTCGCGGCAGTTCGCCGCGATGCTGCCCTTGACCGTGCAGATGACGGACGCGTGGGGGCAGGCGAAGGCGGGCCGGTTGCCGCGCCTGCTCACCGCCGAGGGCGGTACGACGGTTCATGATCCCTCCGCGGGTGGCATCTATTTCTGGCCCGTGAGCGGGGTGATCGCTGTCTACTACGACGACCTCGGCCAGTCGGTGCCCGATCCGGGCCTGGTCCGTCTCGGCGTCGTCGAGGCGGGCCTGGACAGGCTCTCTGACGCGGGCAGCCGTCTCGCGGTCCGGATCGAGTCGGCCGCCGCGTCGCGCCGGTGATCGTTTCCTGGTCGTGTCTTCGAGCGAGCGAGTACGATCCGGCCCTGGGCCTTCACGTGGCGGAAGGCTCAGCGGGTGGAGGCGCAAGGTGCGGTTGTGTTTCGGGCGATGTCGGCTTCGTGCACGGTCGTTCGGGTGCGAAGGCTGGATCTGACGTTCGTGGCGGCTGCCGGAACGCCGGCACCGCCCGGCGCACCTACGAAGTGGGCCAGCGCACTCTCGCTCTCAGTGAGCAGGGCCTGGTTGCCGACCGCTGCACCAAGGCGATCGAGCAGCTCGGCGGAGCCGGCCGTCCGGCTGGGTGGCATCTACGCGCTGGAGCGGATGGCCCGTGACTCGGCGCGCGATCATCCGACCGTGATCGAGGTTCTTACCGCGTTCGTGCGCGAGCCTTCCTGCCTCGCCCGGTCCCACACATCCGACCGTGATGCGCATGGGCAGGAAGAGACGGCGGCACCGCCGAAAGGGCGGCCACGGCTCCGGGCCGACGTACAGGCAGCAATGGCTGCCTGACTCCGAGCCGGACTGGGGTCATGGAGACGCGTGGATGATGTCGACACGTCCGGAGGGGGTGCCGTTGTCGATCCACCGGCCTAGGTGCTTTCGGGACAGGAGTTGGTCCACCACCATGAAGGCCGCGCCCACGAGGCCGGCGCGATCGCTGAGCGGGGAGAGCGCGATGCGGAGGTTGCGCGTAGCGAGAGGAAGCGCGCGCTGGTAAACGACCTGGCGTATGGCGGCGAGTATGAGGTCGCCTGCTCCTGCGGCAACGCTGCCGCCGATGAGGATGAGCGCCGGGTTGTAGGCGTTGACCAGGCCGGCCAGCATCTTGCCGACGTACTGTCCGGAGCGGGTGATGAGCTCGGCAGCGGCGGAGTCGGCTTGGGCGGCGGCGGCCACGACATCTTCCGCGTCGATCGGGCGCGGGTGCTCGCCCATGCGGATGGTGGCCAGATAAGGGCTGCTTCCGTCGGCTGCCGCAGCCTCTCCCTCGCGGGCCAAGGCTGAGCCGCTGGCCAGTGCCGCCACGCATCCGCTGTTTCCGCACCAGCAACGGACCTGCGAATCCTCCGCCACGATGATGTGCCCGGCCTCGCCCGCGGATCCGGAGGCGCCGCGGTGGAGCAACCCGCCCGAGATGAGGCCCGCCCCGATCCCGCTGCCGACCTTGACGAAGAGGAGGTCGCGCTCTCCCTGGCCGAGTCCGTTGCGCAACTCGCCCAGGGCCATGAGGTTGACCTCGTTGTCGACCCACACCGGCACGTTGTACTGCTCGGCGAACCGTTCCCGGATGGGGTAGTCGCCCCACCCGGTCATCGTGGGCAGCGAGATCGGCCGCCCGGTGGCCCAGTCGACGGGGCCGAGCACGCCGATGCCGATGCCCCAAAGGGGCGAGCCGCCCGCCGGTCTTCTGGCCATCAGCTCGTCGAACAGCTTCGCCACCCGGCTGAGCGTCTCGTCCGGCCGTGTGGGGACCTCTGCTCCCTCCTCATGCTGGTCCAGTAGCCTGCCGGCGAGGTCGGCGACGCCGACGCTGATGCTGGTTGCTCCGAGTTCCGCGACCAGGACGTGTCCTGCGTCCGAGTGGAACTGCAGCTCCCGCGGCGCCCGGCCGCCGGTGGTGGGGGCTAGGTCACCCTCTGTCACCAGCCCGGCGTGGCCGAGCTGAACAAGCCGTTGAGTGACGACTTTCCTGCCCAGACCGGAACGCCGGATCACCTCTGGCCGAGTGGAGATCCCTGATCGGACCAGGTCGAGGACCGTGACCAGGGTGTCTAGCTGCTCGGACGGGGGCATCCGGGACTCCTCTACTTCGGTTCTTAGCGCCTATAAGTTAACACTTTCCAGCGACCATCCTTACCATGAGGAGCGCAGCAAGGTTCCTTGGGCATTGACTTATGTTCCTTGCGAACCTATGGTCCCAGTCACATCGGTCATCTAGCCGACATAACCCTGAAACGTCCGTGTTGCAGCGGAGGGAACACATGACTGACGGCCCGGCACCCCCCACCCACACTGACATCGCGATCGCGGGCAGCCACATCGCCAAGAGATTCGGCCATGTGCAGGCGCTCACCGACGCCTCGGTTACCGTGCGCGCCGGCGAAGTAGTCGCCCTGTTCGGTGACAATGGAGCGGGCAAGTCCACCTTCCTCAAGACGTTGCTCGGCATCGTCCAGCCAGACCAGGGCGAGCTGGTGATCGGCGATGAGACCGTCAAGCCGTCGAGCGTACGGGACACCCAGCACAGGGGTGTCGAGACCGTTCACCAAGACCTCGCCCTCGCGCCTGATCTGTCGATCATCGACAACATGTTCCTCGGGCACGAAGTCGTCCACCGCGGTATACGCGGACGGCTCGGCACGCTGGCCCGCCGCCGCATGGGCGAGCGGGCCGATGCAGCACTGCGTGAACTGGGCATCATGTTGCCCTCCCTTACCATCCCCGTACGCGACCTGTCCGGTGGCCAGCGGCAGGCCGTCGCCGTGGCCAGGGCCGTGATGTGGGCGCACACCGCGGTCCTGATGGACGAGCCGACCGCCGCGCTCGGTGCCCGGCAGAGCGAGATCGTCTGCGAGCTGATGCGCACCATCGCAGGTCGCGGCCTTGGCGTGCTGGTGGTGTCGCACGACCTGCCGCGTGTGCTGAAGGCCGCCGACCGGGTGACGATCCTTTGGCGCGGGCGCACCGCGCTGGAGGCCGACGCGGCGAGTCTCACCGTGCCGGACGCCGTGGCCGCCATGGTCGGCTACCACAAAGAAGAGGCCGCATGAGGACCGCCGCCGCCGCACCCGACCACAAGGAGCTGGAGGAGACCCGTGCGGTCGCAGCACGGCACCCCGTGCTTCGCTGGGTGGCCACCGGCGGTGCCTGGGTGTTCCTCCTTGACCTGCTGCTGATCCTGATCTTCGGGCTGCTCTCGGACGACCAGGTGTTCTGGAGCCTGCAGAATGCCCAGGCGCTTCTGCTCGGCGGAACCGAGGCGCTACTGCTTGCCCTGGGGCTGGCCATGCTGCTCGGTGCGGGGGTCTTCGACCTGTCGCTCGGCGCGAACCTGGTGCTGTCCTCGATTGTGGGCGCGCGGGTGATCCAGCTCGTGGCCGGCACAGCACCAGACGCCTCCGGCCAGTTCCACGACGCCGGGACCGCGATCCTGCTCGGGCTGCTCGCCTGCGTGCTCACCGGCACACTGTTCGGCCTCATCAACGGGTTGATCATCGCCTATCTCGACGTCAACTCGCTGATCGCCACGCTGGGCACCATGGGCGTGGGTACCGGCCTCGGGCTGCTCATCACGAACGGTGGCGATCTCGGCGGCCTCCCGCCCGCGCTGCAGACCGGCTTCGGTCTGTTCACGCTCGCTCACATACCCGTACCCGCTCTGGTGGCCATCCTGATCGGCCTCGCCCTCTGGACGGTGCTGCGCTATCTCAAGTACGGCATGCGCACGCTGGCCATCGGGTCCTCCCGCGCCGCCGCCGAGCGAGCCGGTCTACGGGTGCGCCCACACCTGGTCTCCCTGGCCGTGCTGGCCGGGACGTTGGCCGGACTCGCTGGATTCGTCGATATCAGCCGCTTCGGCTCCACCACCGTGTCCGGCCATTCGACCGACGCGCTCACCGCCGTCACTGCCGTCGTCATCGGCGGCACCCTGCTGGAGGGCGGCCGGGTGAGCATCCCCGGCGCCATGTGGGGCACCATCCTGGCCGTCGTACTCCAGGGAGGCCTTGTCATCCTCGGAGTGAAGCCCTTCTTTCAACTCATCGCCATCGGCGTCGTCCTGGTCGCGGCGGTCGCGATCGACCGCATCCGCTACAAGCGCCGCGAAGCGCGATAGCCCCGCTTGGAAGGAGACAGAACCATGCATCCCACGAGATACCTCGTCGCTGCCGGCCTACTCGCTCTCACCGCGTGCGGCACAGTCGGAGACACCGGCACGAGCCCCAAGAACGAGAAGATCTCCCTCGTCGGTGTCGCCGGAAACGCGGTCGACCCCTACTGGACCACGCTGATGTGCGGGGCGACCAGGAAGGCCAAGGAACTTGGCGTCACGCTGACCTGGAAGGCCTCCCAGACGCCCAGCAGCCAGGACCAGCAGACCAACCTGGACGCCGCGCTGCTGACCAAGCCCAGCGGCCTCATCCTGGCCCCGCTCCAGGCGGGCCAGTTCTCGGCCAAGGTCGGACAGTTGATGGGCCAGGGCCTGCCGGTCGTGGTGGTGAACAGCCCCATCACGCCCCCGACCGAGTACCAACTCGTGCAGAGTGACCCTGACGTGCACGCATTCGCCAAAATGATCGCCAAGCAGGTCGGCCACTCGGGGACGTTCGCGGTACTCGGCGGACGGCCGGGCACCGTTGCTCTGGACAACCGATGGAAGCCCGTCGTGACGGAACTGGCCAAGGTCGCGCCCAAGGTGAAGGTGCTGGACACCGAGTACACCGACTTCGACCGCAACAAAGCCGCCAGCATCGTCTCCTCGTGGATGATCGCCCACCCTGACCTGACCGCCGTCTACGCCGTCACCGGCCCGGAAGGCGGCGGCGCGGCGGCCGCAGTGCAGCAGGCCGGCAAGCAGGGCAAGGTCAAGATCTACTCCTACGACGCCACTCCGGACGTCGTGTCCGCGCTCAAGGGCGGGACGATCACGGCGCTACTGGCTCAGGCGCCCGCGGTGCAGGGCCAGAAGGCGGTCGAGGTCATGGTGGACTACCTGAAGTCCGCCCCCGCCCCGGGCGCAGTTCGTCAGGCGGCCCAGCCGCAGATCCTCATCCCACCCAAGATCCTCACCAAGGACAACGTGGACTTGGCCGAGGGACAGGACTACCTCTACAAGCCGACCTGCGACGCATGAGGGGAATCACCACGTCCATGCCTCGACCACTGATCGCCTTCAACCCCCTGACCTGGTACTTCACCCCCGACGGCCACTACGATCCGGCGGCGGCGCCACCGCTGCCGGAGATCTACCAGAAGATCCGCGACGCCGGCTTCAGCGCCGTGCACGCGGATGTGCCAGAGACCATGACGGTCGATGACTACCGGCTGCTGCTGAACGACTCGGGCCTGGCGCCCGCCCCGGGCTACTTCCAGGCCTCCTTCGCCCAGACCGATGCGGCGAGCCTGGAGAAGGCGAAGCGAACGGCCGGGCAGCATGCCCGCCTCGGCCTGGACCGGATCTTCATCGCCGAGCAGTTCGGCACCGCCACGCCGCGTCTCACGTCACCGGGCATGGGTGTGGCATTCGACCAGGACCGGCTGCAGCGGATCATCGACGGGCTGACCGTCACCTGCGAAGCCATGAGCGCCGAAGGCGTGCGCCCATGCCTGCACCCGCACGTCGGCACCTGGATTGAGACCGCCCAGGAATCCGACGCCGTCCTGGCCGGGGTGAGCCAGGACGTGCTGCTGCTCGGCCCGGACACCGGCCATCTGGCCTGGGCGGGCGCCGACCCCGTCGCCTACCTCGAGCGCCACCTGCACCGGATCGGCGCCGTCCACCTGAAGGACCTCAGGCACGCTGTACGAGAACAACGAACGGATTACCACAGCGCCACCGCCGCCCACCTGTGGACAGAGCCGGGCCGCGGCGACGTCGACCTCGCCGCCGTGCTCAAGACGCTCAGCCACTTCGACGGCTGGTACGTCATCGAGGTGGACATCGCCGACCAGCCCACCCCGGAACGCAGCGCGGTCGTGTCGGCGGCCTGGGCCGCCACCCACCTGGGGGCGGCGTGAAGGGCCGCCTCGGGGTCGGCATCGTCGGAGCCGGCCCCGTCACACAGGCGATCCATTTGCCCACCCTGGCCACACTCTCCGACCGGTTCACCGTCGAGCACGTCATGGACGTGGACGAGCACCTCGCCGCCACCGTGGCAGCACGCGCGGGCGCTCGTTCCAGTGCCGACCTGCGCCGGCTGCTGGACGACCCGGCCGTGGACGTGATCGCGATCTGTAGCCCCCACCACCTGCACGCCCAGCAGGTCGAGGCGGCCGTGGAGGCTGGCAAACGGGCCATCCTGTGCGAGAAACCCCTTGCGACGACCGCACCGGAGGTTGAGCGCATCGCTGAGATCTCCCGCAGCCATGGCGTGCCCGTCCTGGTCGGCGCCATGCATGCCTACGACCCGGCCTACCTGGCCGTCCAAGCTCACTGGGGCGACCTGCCGGGCGACGCCCGGCTCATCCACTCGACCATCTACCTCCCGTCCAACGACGAGTTCATCGCCCTGGCCACCGACCCCGCCACCCCGCCACCCCCGCCTCCACCCCACACCACGCCGGCCCAGCGTCTGCGTGGAGGCGTGCTCGGCCTGGGCACTCACGTCATTCCGCAGCTCCGCCGGTTCATGCCCGAGGTAGGCGAGGTCACCTTCGCACGCCGCCTGGAGCCGTTCGGCTATCAGATCTTGCTCACCCACGACGACCGGACGGCCGAGCTGGTCGCGCTGATGCCGGGCGCATGGCGGCCCGACTGGAGCTTCCGCGTCTGGGGAGCCGAAGCCGAGCTCCACATCACGTATCCGCCCTCCTACGTGCTCGCGGCCTCAGCCACCGCCACGCTCACGCGGCGCGGCGAGCGACGCACCTGGCACTTTCCCCACAACGGCTACCAGGCCGAATGGGCCCACCTTTCCGATGTCGCCCTTGGCAAGGCGGCGCCGGTCATTCCGGTCCAGACCGCGGCAGAGGACATGTTGTTCGCCCTCGACCTGGCCGACAAGGCCACCGCCGCCCCGCGAACCCCCATGCTGGAGGACGTGTGACCCCTTCCCTCTTCGCTGTCGCACTCCCCGCGGAAGATCCGGCAGCGGCTGACGCGCATCGCTCGGTTCTGGCGAGCCTGCCGGCACGCTTCCGGGTCGGCCCGGCCCTTGCGCCGATACAGGTGATCTCCGGACGCGTTCCCGGATGGGTACACCGGGCAGAAACGGCGGTCACCGCCGGAACCCCCGCGGTCATGCTGACCCACCTCGGTCCCGCCAATCCAGACGACCTGCGCAAACTCGCGTCGGTCGCGGACCGGGCGGGCGCGCTCATCGCCGTGGACCTCCCCTTCGCCGCCGACCGAACCTGGACGGCCGCCCTGCCCCGCCTCCGGCAGGCAGTCCAGAAGGCGGCACTACTACGCAGTCTCGTCACCACCACCGAACCGGCCACCCTGCCGGAAGCACGCCTGGCGCAACTCGCGATGATCCGCGCAATTCTCGATGAGGTCCCCTCACTGACCGCCGCATCGGCGCACCAGGACCACTACGCGCTCACCGCGAGCGAGGGCCGCATGGCGATCACCGTCACCGCGGTGGTCTCTCCCAGCGGCCCGCCCCGCCACACCTTGGACCTACTCGGTACAGACCAGCACTGGCATGTTGATCTCACCGACGAAGGCCCAGCACACCCGGCGCACATCACATTGGCTGACGCCACCGGCCAGCACACCACCCGGCCGGTGTTCGAAACCGGACGACGCGCGGCGTGGATCGCCCTGTTCGACGCCCTCACTGGCGACCGCGCCCGCCTGACGTGCTCGATCGCCGAACTCGCCGAACTCGCCGAACAGTGCCCGTCGTGAGCCGAGACAAGCCCGCATTCCCTAGTCGGAGTTTCCTGTCCGGCGTGATCGATGTTTGAGTTTCTGCTGGTCACAGCAGATTTTCGAGCGGCTCGACTGAACCGCCCCGCCATAAGCGGACGGTGTCTACGCTCACCTGCTGCCGCCGGGCGATCGCGTTGTTGGAGTGGCCGTGTGCGGTGTCCAGCACCATCCGGGCACGGATCACCAGTCGGTGAGGGGCGGTTTGGGAGTAGGCAAGGATCTCCAGCCGTCGTCGTTCGGCGGTGGTCAGGGCGATCTGGCGAACTTGGGAGACGGGCACCGGCGAACTCTCGATCGTTGATCTTCAATGGGGATCTGCTGACACTGCCCTGATCTGCGCTGGTGGTGGCCATGTGACACGCCGGACCGGCAAGATGGCGGCCATGTCCGTCATCCCCGCCTCCGCCAAGACTTCCCTGCGCCAGCGGCTCCGCGAGCACGCCAGAAAGAGCTGGCCTCAACTGGCCACGGTTTACGTGCGCTTTCGCGCGTCGTATGGCTACATCAGCGTGAAGTTGACCGACGGTGATGTCCTGCCGTCGATGCGCCTGCGCTATGACGGTTCAGCCGACCGCTGGGGTGTGGCCATCTACTCGGCGCGCAAAGGCGGCTACGAAGACCAGGTTGGGTTTACCGGCAGCCCAGAAGACTCCCTCGACTTCATGTGCGACCCGTACCTGAGCAAGGCTGACCATTGAAGCCAACCCGCCCACACGATCGACTCTCACGTCAACCCCCCGAGGACTTCCGAAGCCGACCACTAAGACCGGGCCAGACGCTGCACATCGCGTCGGGAGTCGCGCTGATCTGGTCATCCGACAGAGCTCGTTGACCGGAGTTAGAACCAGGACGGTCCAGCGTTGGTGTACGGCTCTTGCAGCTTGACCACTTCCTCGTCCGCCAGGTGGAGGTCGAGGGCCTCGGCCGCCTGCTGGAGGTGGTGGGGTTGGGTGGCTCCGACGATGGGGGCGCAGACCAGCGGGTTGTGCAGAACCCAGGCGAGAGCGACCTGCGCCATGCTGAGGCCACGGGCTTCGGCAACCTGCTGCACCGTGTTGATGACCGGCTGGTCGTACGGGCTGTCGAAGGACTGCACGACGTGGTCGGTACGGGAACGAGTGCTCTGCTCGCCGACGGGGCGAGCGAGGCGGCCCTTGCCGTTCGGTGAGTAGGGCACCAGTCCCACCCCCATGTCGCCGCACATGGCCATCAGTTCCCGCTCGTCCTGGCGGCGCAGGAGGTTGTACTGGTTCTGCATGGATACGAAGCGGGTCCATCCGCCGAGGTCGGCGGCGTGCTGGAGCTTGGCGAACTGCCAGGCGTACATGGACGAGGCGCCGAGGTAGCGCACCTTTCCGGCCTTGACGACGTCGTGCAGCGCCTCCATCGTCTCCTCGACCGGGGTGTCGTCGTCGAAGCGGTGGATCTGGTACAGGTCGATGTAGTCCGTGCCCAGCCGTGCCAGCGACGCATCCACCTGTTCGAGGATCGCCTTGCGCGACAGGCCCTCACCGCCGGGGCCGTCGTGCATCTTGCCGCGGACCTTGGTGGCGAGCACGATGTCCTCACGCCGGGAGTACTCGGCGATGGCGCGGCCGACGATCTCCTCGCTGGTGCCGGCTTGGTAGACGTTGGCGGTGTCCCAGAAGGTGATGCCCAGCTCGACGGCCTGCCGGAAGAACGGCGCGGCCTTGTCCTCGGTCAGCGCCCAGGGGTGGGCACCGGGGACGGTCGGATCGCCGTAGCTCATGCACCCCAGGGCGAGCCGGCTCACCTTCAAACCAGTCGTGCCGAGACGGGTGTGCTTCATGGCGAGGCTCCTTACGAATCACGTGTGGATCTGGGCTGTGAGGAAGACGAAGAAGCCGAGCACGGCGGTCGACAGGGCGGCGGCGGGGCCGTGCGGCTTGCCCCCAGCCGGAGGACGGCGGTGGTCTCGTTCGCGGGCCCAGGGTCTGGCGCGGTCACAGGTTGGTCTGAGCCTCCAGGGAATCGGGATAGCGTCCGCCCTTGATGTCGATGTCGGCGGATGCCCGAGTCAGGTGGGCCAATTCGTCTGCGGTCAGGGTGACGTCGGCGGCGGCGAGGTTCTCCTGCAGCCGGTGAAGTTTTGTGGTCCCCGGGATCGGGACGATCCAGGGCTTGCGGGCCAGCAGCCAGGCGAGGGCCACCTGCCCCGGGGTGAGGCCCTTGTCCGCGGCGAGGGACCTCACCAGGTCGACCATGGCGGTGTTGTGCCGCAGGGCTTCGGTGCCGAAGCGAGGAATCTGGGCGCGCAGGTCGTCGCCCTGCTCGAATCGAGTGGAGGCGTCGATCGTGCCGGTCAGGAAGCCCTTGCCGAGCGGGCTGTAGGGGACGAAGCCGATGCCGAGCTCTTCGCACACGCTCAACACTTCGTCTTCGGGCCGGCGCCACCACAGGGAGTATTCGCTCTGGATCGCGGTGACCGGCTGCACGGCGTGGGCGCGGCGGATGGTTGCGGCGGCGGCCTCGGACATGCCGTAGTGCTTGACCTTGCCGGCCTCGATGAGCTTCTTGACGGCTCCGGCGAACTCCTCGATCGGCGCCTCCGGATTGACGCGGTGCTGGTAGTACAGGTCGATCGTCTCGACGCCGAGCCGCCGCAGGGAGCCCTCGACGGCGCGGGGCAACTCATCGGGGGTCAGCATCCGGCCGCGGGGCTTGCGCTCGAGGGGGTCGATGTCCTGGGCGAACTTCGTCGCGATGACGACCCGGTCGCGGAAAGGGGCCAGCGCCTGCCCGAGGAGTTCCTCGTTCGCGTGCGGGCCGTAGACCTCGGCTGTGTCGAAGAAGGTGACACCGCGATCGACGGCGGCGTGCAGCAGCGAGATCATCTGCTGCCGCTCGGGGCGGCCGCCGTAGCCGCCGGTCATGGTCATGCAGCCGAGGCCGAGGGCGGAAACCTGCAGGCCGCTGGTGCCGAGGGTGCGCTTGTGCACGTGGAGCTCCCGGTGGTCGGTGGGTGGTGAAGGTGTTCGATGGTGGCGGGCCTTGAGAAGCGGCGGCCCGGTCAGTGCGCGGTGAAACCGCCGTCGACGGGCAGGGCGACACCGACGATGAAGCCGGCACCCGGGCTGCACAGCCACAGGACGGCTTCGGCGACCTCTTCGGCCTGGCCGAGCCGTCCGATGGGCTGCTGCTTGAGGATCTCGGCCATGGCGTCGGCCTGGCCTTCGAGCATGTCGGCGACCATTGGGGTGTCGATCACGCCGGGGCAGATGGCGTTGATGCGGATGCCCTTGGGGGCGTACTCGACCGCGGCGCTCTTGGTCAGGCCGATCACGCCGTGTTTGGAGGCGTGGTAGGCGGCGCGCTCGGGCAGGCCGACCAGCCCGCCCAGGGAGGAGCAGTTGACGATGGCTCCGGAGCCCTGGGTGCGCATCTGGCGCAGCTCGTGCTTCTGGGCAGCCCAGACGCCGCGCAGGTTGACGGCGTTGACGCGGTCGAACTCCTCGGCGCTCTCGTCGGCGGCGTCCGAGGGCGGGGCCTGGATCCCGGCGTTGTTGAACGCTATGTCCAGGCGGCCGTAGGTGTCCACCGCGCTGCCGACCATGGCGGCGGCCTGGTCCTCGTCGGTGACGTCGCACACCACACCGATGGCCTGGTGGCCGGCGTCGGTGAGGTCCCTGGCGGCGTTCTGAACGGCGTCCTTGTTGAGGTCGGCCAGCACGACGGCGGCACCGGCCTGGGCGAAGGCGCGGGCGGCGGCCAGGCCCATGCCGGAGGCCGCGCCGGTGACCAGGGCGACCTGGCCTTCGAAGTTGTACTGCGGGTTCATGAGTGGGTTCCAATCTCCGGGCCGACGCGCGTGCCGCCCGGGTGCTGAGCAGGTGTGGTGCTGCGCGGTGTGTCAGGGGCGCAGCAGGGTCTTGATGGCGCGGCGCTCGTCCATGGCCTGGTAGCCCTCGGCTGCCTGGTCCAGGGGCAGCTCCAGGTCGAAGACCTTGCCCGGGTTGATCCGGCCGTCCAGGACGCGGTTGATGAGATCGGGCAGGAAGGCGCGGACGGGGGCGGGGCCGCCGCGCAGGGCGACGTGGGAGAAGAACAGCTCCTCGCCGTCGATCTGCACGCCGTGGGGGACACCGACGAAGCCGACGTTGCCGCCGGGCCGGGTGGAGCGCAGGGCCTGCTGCATGGACTCAGGCGTGCCCACGCACTCCAGGACGGCGTCGGCGCCGACGCCGCCGGTCAGCTCCTTGACCTGGGCCACGCCTTCCTCGCCGCGTGCGGCGAGGATGTCGGTGGCGCCGAACTCGCGGGCCAGTTTCTGCCGCGGCTCGTGCCGAGACATAGCGATGATCCGCTCGGCCCCCAGTTCCTTGGCGGCGATGACCGCACACAGCCCGACTGCGCCGTCCCCGACCGCCACGACGGTGTCGCCCGGCTTCACCTGGGCGGCGACGGCCGCGTACCAGCCGGTGCCCATCACGTCGGAGCAGGCCAGCAGGCTCGGGAGGTGCTCCTCGGCGACGTCGCCGGGGACGTGGACGAGGGTGCCGTCGGCGAGCGGGACGCGGACGTAGTCGGCCTGGGCGCCGCCGACGAACTCGCGGTGCAGGCAGCTGGTCTGGTAGCCGTTTTCGCAGTTGGGGCAGGTGTTGTCGGAGGCGAAGAACGAGCCGACCACCAGCTGGCCGGGCTTGATGCCGGTCACCTCGTTGCCGGCCTCTTCGACGATGCCGACGTACTCGTGGCCGCCGGGTGTGGGCTCGGTGACCTTGTTGATGCCGCGGTAGTCCCACAGATCGGAGCCGCACACACAGGTGGCGACGGTGCGGATCACCACGTCGGTGGGTTGCTGAAGGGTGGGCTTGGGCCGGTCTTCGACCCGGACGTCGCGGGGGGCGTAAAGCACAGTTGCGCGCATGATTCTTTCCCTCATCGCGAGACAGGGGCGGGGCGCCGGAGGGTTCCCGGGCGCCCGCAGAGGTCAAAAGGTGCGGGCGGGGCGGCGGGAGCCGGTGTACTGGTCATCCGTGACGTGCTCCAGCCAGTCGACCTCGTCGCCCTCCCACAGCGCGATGTGCGCCATGAACCGGTCCGGGGCCGCGCCGTGCCAGTGCTCCTCACCGGCCGGGGTGAAGATCACGTCCCCGGGGTGGGCCTCGACGATGTCGCCGCCACGGGACTGGATCAGGGCCAGACCCTCCACGATGTAGAGGGTCTGGCCCAGGCCGTGGGAGTGCCAGGCGGTGCGGGCGCCCGGCGCGAAGCGCACCATGTTGGCCCGCGCGCGGGAGAGGCCCTCGCCGCGGTAGATCACATCCGCCCACGCATCCCCGGTGAACATCTCCGCCGGCAGCTTCGCCGTCGCCGGAGGCTGGACAATCTCCATGATCGTGCTCCTTGCATACATCTTGTCGCGGCCGCGCACAGGTCAGGGGGAGAGGGAGCGGAAAATTCAGGAACCGGTCAGGACGCTGCGGGCGACCGTGAGAGCGGACATGGCCTTGGGCCATCCGGCGTAGAACGCCAGGTGCGTGATCGTCTCGATCAGTTCCCTGTCGCTCACCCCGTTCTCACGGGCCTTGCCGAGGTGGAAGGCGAGTTGCTCGGTGCTGCCGCTGGTGATCAGGCTCGCCACCGTGACCAGGCTCCGGTCCCGTCCAGACAGGTCCCGGTTCTCCCACACCTGCCCGAACAGCACGTCCTCGCTGTATCCGGCCAGCGCCGGGGCGATATCCCCGAACTGCTCACGCGGACCCCCGGTCTGCTTGTTCTCCGGCATCGACGGCTCCCTTTCCGCATGGATACCCGGCACGTCCCGCAGCGGCGGGGCACGGGCAGCTGCTTTCATTCCGCCCTGCGCTCACCATGGGCGCCACGGGAGCGGGCGGGCGGCCAAGAGTTGGCCTGCGATCAATGAAACAGCAGTTCAGAGGCGTATGAAAGGACCTCTTGTTACGTGTATTGGCAGTACACCCCTTGCTCGTCGGGACAGTCGTGGATCGTCGTAGCCTCGAAGGCATGGACAACCGAAGCGAGGTCCGCGAGTTCCTCACCAGCCGCCGCGCGAAGATCACCCCGCAGCAGGCCGGTCTTGCCGCCTCCGGGCATCGGCGGGTCAAAGGGCTGCGCCGCGAGGAGGTCGCGATGCTCGCCGGGGTCAGCGCCGAGTACTACGCCCGGATGGAACGCGGCAACCTCTCCGGCGCATCCGAAGCCGTCCTGGACTCTCTTGCCCGTGCCCTCCAACTGGACGACTCCGAGCGCGCCCACCTCATGGACCTGGCCCGCACCGCCGGCACCACCCGCCGCCCCGCACGTCGCCGCAGCGCGCAGCCCATCCGGCCTGCCCTGCAACAGCTTCTCGACGCGATGAGCGACGCGCCTGCCTTCATCCGCAACGGCCGCCTCGACATCCTGGCCACCAACCGACTCGGCAAAGCCCTGTACTGGCCCCTTTTCCAGGACCCCGTCCGGCCGGTCAACCTCGCCCGCTACCAGTTCCTCAACCCCGGCGCCGCCGAATACATGACCGAACTGGACGCCCAGCGTGCCACCGCCGCCGCCCTCCTGCGCACCGAAGCCGGACAAGATCCTTACAACCGCGACCTGAGTGACCTGATCGGAGAGCTGTCCACCCGAAGCGAAGCCTTCCGCACGCTGTGGGCGGCCCACAACGTGCGCCTGCACCACACCGGCATCAAACGCTTCCACCATCCCGCCGTCGGCGACCTGACCCTCGCCTTCGAAGCCCTGCCCATCCCCACCGACCCGGGCCTGACCCTCACCGCACTGAGCGCCGAACCCGCCACCCCCGCCCACGACGCGCTGAAGCTGCTGGCCACCTGGTACGCCACCCTCGACCACAACGACCCCACCACCCCCGCCCCCGCCCGCGCCGAGGGCGAACGCAGCCGATAGAGGTGGACACAGCGTTCACCATGGGTGAAGGGCGTTCTCAAGGCACCGCGAAGCGGTTGACCCAAGCGACCCGAGCAGGCAGGGCCGTTGAAGGCGCCGTCGGCGGGGTAGTCGAGGCCATCGCCGCCGTACAAGGTGTGCGAACCGTCGCCCTCCACCTTCATGATCACCGCTTCCACCTGCGCGGCGACGCCGTGCTCGGCCAGGGCATAGTGCAAGGTCAGGCAGCCATCCACACAGCAGCCAGAGCCTTTGCCGTCTTCAGCGACATTCCACAGCCACACCCTGAACGACCAGAGCGGACAGCCCGTCCTGCGCTCACCGACCGCCTACGACCACCAAGCCTTAGGACCGATCATCTAGCTGGACGGTGCCAGGGTGCGCAGGACATCGAACTCGTTGCCCTCGGGGTCGGTCATGACCACCCAGCTCTGGCCGGGGCCCTGGCCCACGTCCACCTTGGCGGCGCCGAGGCCGAGCAGCCTGACCACCTCATCGTCAGTACTGCCGTCGATCGGGCTGACGTCGAGGTGGAGCCGGTTCTTCACAGTCTTGCCCTCGGGCACCCGGACGAACACCAAAGTGGGCGGCATCTGGCGGCCCCGGACCTCCTCGATGGTCGGCTCCCAGGAGCCGATCTCGACCTTGCCCTCGCTCCGGTCGATCACCTTGAAGTCCAGAACCGCGCACCAGAAGGCCGCGAGGCGCTCTGGATCGTGGCAGTCGACAACCAACTCGGTGAACCTACTGGTCATTACACCCCCAGGCAGTGCGGACAGGTGCTCAGCCTATGGGGCCGCGCCACCCGTCCGGCAAGTCAGGGATCGCTACGACAACCAACCCTTGGAATCGATCATCTAGTCATAGGAGGTCCCGTTCCGGGTCCGCTACCTTGCTCGCTCAGACGACTGTTCACCGTCTGATCCGATGACGCAGCAGGGTTGGCGTCCATCTCTCTAACAGCCTTCTAGAGGAGCTCTACCGGTCGGCTTCGGGGAACGATGCCGCAGGTCGGCATTGTGACGTCGTCCACTCGTTGTAGGACAGGCACAGGCGCGCATGCCGGATTCGGCTGTTCCACTTACTGAAATGCATCGTTCGGCTGACGCACTGGCCGGCCGGGGCACGAGTCGGTAGTCCTCGTCCCATCTGCCGAGTACCCGCGTACCGAAGTTGAGGGCCACGATCCAGTGGTCGCCGCGTTTCCAGTCGCAGACCTTGATGCTCTTAAGATCGTCAAAGACTGTGGCGCTTCCCACGGATGTACCGTCCGTCCAGCGCACTGCCAGCGCGTGTGCAGGCATGGCGGACATGGCGAGCAGCGCCGCGATCAGGGGAATGGCAAACAGATGGCGCATCGCGATACCTCGGATCGGAATGGGAACTGATTGGTCCCTTTAGGTGACGCTCGAGAAGAGGCTTGCGAACGGCTGAGCCTGCGGCGTCGTGTTCTTCTTTGTCCTGGTGCGCTCGCCGTGGGCTCACGGCCCGTGCTCCGACTGCGGGAGATGTCGGCGCGAAGGTGAGGGGTAGACGCCGTCAGGGCGAGAGGATGGAACATACGCCTTCGGTTCGGGTGAGCAGGTCGTCATCGTGTCACTGTGACCCCCGTCGCCCTCCCAGATCTTGCACGTCAGAGCCTTCCTGGCGTGGCTTGATCAACACTTGGCCGACACCTCGGAAATGGGGGCGCTGGACCAAGTGGCTCCGCTGCGCGCTTGTCCCGGACCCGACTGCGGATCCAGAGGGGAGCGGATCGCTGACTTGAACAGCCGCGAGCGGGACGAAGACGATGCTTCACAGAAGAGTAAAACGAGCGGTCACGAGCAGATCTGTTCCGCAGAGGAGCGCAGAACGGCAGCCACCGTGACGGCATGTGAACTCGGCCGGAGGCGGCTTGACCAGTGCTTGGACGGGTTTGGGGTCAAGCCAGGCGTGTCCCGCCCGGCGACCCTTCCATCATGTCCTTCTGTTGGGTGTCGTTCTGGTCTGGCTTTACGATGCAGCCCGAGGTGGTCGATACGCGACGGCGCAAACAGGCGCAATTCGTCCTCGCTATCGCACCACCAATGTGCCGGACGCGTGCCGAAGAGCATGTGACGAGCATGAACTCGGCCATCTTCATCTCGCAGAAGAGGGTCGAGAATCGAGAAAGTGCAGGTCAGATCGGGTATGGAGTGGTAGGGCGCCCGGGGCTCGAACCCGGAACCTACGGATTAAAAGTCCGGAGCTTTGTTTCCACGTGTCAGAGCGTGCTGTGTTCTGTTGCACGGGGTGCAGAAGTGCCAGCGCAAATGCGTCTAATCTGCACGTTCATTCACAAGGTGCTGGCGGCGATTTGTCCGTGAATGTCATGGATTCGAAATCGTGTGTCGCTGTTGGTTGCTCGGTGCAGGTGCTGCTGGGTTTGACTAAAGATTGACCTATCGCGCTGTCCTAACTCGGCCTTTCTGGCCGGTATTTCAATAAGTGACAGGGATGATTCGCTCGCCAGATCGGGCCGTCTGATGGTGACCGTACAGTCCAGCCACTTCGCCGAATCTTCATGCTGTGCCGTGCACGCCAGCTGAGGCCACCGCCATGCGATCAGCGCGGGGCCCTCTCGTGAGGCCGGCGTTCTCCGGCCGAGGCGTGCAACCGGATGCCCAGGGCTCGGCCGGAAGGTTCGCCGGGGGCATGTGACCAGCGGATATCGCTTGACATGGGTGGTGAAGGTGGGCGTCGATACCGACCGCCCCGGACCAGCCGGTGGCCCGAACGTCCCCGCTGCGGCCCATGACGGGCCTGTACGGGCCGTTGGGGGCCGCCCTTCGGCCCGGGGCACGGCAATCCCCATTCCGGGCCGCTGGGCGGCGGTGTGCGCGGTGATGGGCCGGGTACGCGATGCCGCCGGTGGCGTCCGGCGCCGGTCATACCAGTGCCGACAGGGCTCGGCGGGGTGCGGGGATGGGGGAGCGCCGCAGGAAGCGCGACGTCGAGCAAACCGGCGACGCGAGGTCAGCGAACAAGGGAAAGGCGCGACAGCGACGATGAACGGAACCACCTTCAAGACGTGTTCCTGCCGGGATGAGGCGACCGGCAAGAAATTGGGCAAGGCATGTCCGAAGCTGCGCCGCCCGGGTGGCGGGGAGTGGTGGAGCAGTACTCATGGCCGGTGGGCCTACCAGCTCGAGCTGCCTGCGCACGCGGACGGGCGGCGGCGTAACCCGCTGCGTCGCCGGGGCTTCGACACGCTGGAGGAGGTGGAGGCCGAACTGGTGCACGCCCGCGCCCTGCTGGCGCTGGATGAGGACCCGCACATCCAGCGGAAGATCGCCGAGCTGATGCTGTCCGTGCTCAAGGATGCCAAGGCGCTGCCGCCGGTGGAGGAGGTGCGGCGCAAGGTCCGCACCCGCCAGGACCTCAACCCCACCGTCACGGTCGCCGAGTGGATGCAGGAGTTCCTGCGGCGTAAGCGGAAGATCGATGCCACCACCCGCCGCTCGTATGAGGCGCACATCCGCCTGTACTTCACCCCCTACCTGGGCGATATCCGGTTGGACCGACTTCGGGTGTCGGATGTCGGGGGATGTTCGATGCGATCGAGGAGTTCAACGACGTCATCGTCACCGAACGCGGCAGCGGCGACCCGACCCGCGTGGCATCGGTCCGCTACCGGCGGCCGGTCGGCCCGGCCACCATGCACCGCATCCGCGCCACCCTCCGGCACGCGCTGAACATCGCGATCAAGCAGGACCGGTTGATCGACTTCAACCCGGCGGCGGTGGTCGAACTTCCCGACGCTGACCGCCCCAAGGCGTTGGTGTGGACCGATGAGCGGGTCGCCGACTGGAACCGCGACCTGCAGGATCGGCTCGATGTCGAGCAGCAGCGGCGCGGGGCCCGGCTGAGCCGCGCCAGCATGATCAACGTGTACGCGTCCGTGCCGCGACCGTCGCCGGTGATGGTCTGGACGCCCTCGCACACCTACACCTTCCTCGCCCAGGCGGCCACCCACCGGCTGTCGGCTCTCTATCGGCTGATCGCTCTACGTGGGCTGCGCCGGGGCGAGGCGGTCGGGCTGCGCTGGAAGGACGTCGACCTGGCCGCCGGGACGGCTGGGGTGCATTGGCAGATCACCCAGTTGGGTTGGGAGCCGGTGCAGGGCAGACCGAAGACTGAAGCCAGCGACCGCACCGTCGCCCTCGACGAAGACACCGTCAGCGCGCTGCGCGGGCACCGCAAGCGGCAGGCTGCCGAACGGCTGGCCGCAGGCGAGGCCTGGACCAACAGCGGGTTCGTCTTCACCGACGAGATCGGCGGGCCGCTGCATCCGCAGCAGGTCAGCGACCACTTCTACCAGCTGGCCTTCCAGGTGGGGCTGCCGCCGGTACGGCTGCACGACCTCCGCCATGGGGCCGCCTCGCTGATGCTGGCTGCCGGGGTCGATTTGAAAGTCGTGCAGGAGACACTCGGCCACGTTTCCTCCACCTTCACCCGCGACACCTACACCAGCGTCTACCCCGAGGTGGCCCGCGCCGCCGCAGAATCCACCGCAGCTCTCGTCAACACCGCAGCTGCAGGCGCTCAGACCGCCCGGCTGATCACCCTGCCGAACCACACCTAAGACACCACCACCTGAACCACCGAACCCAGCAGGCCCGCCGATCCTTTCGGCGGGCCTGCCTGTTTGTCCTCAAGGTTTGTCGCACAGATAGCGCAGCCGATCGACCTCCAGCCTGCGCTGGAGGCGGGCCGAGAGGATCCCTACGAGAGCAGCGGATCATTTATCTGCTGGTCACAAACGGCCTTGTCGGAGAAACGAGCCCACTTGGACAAGACTTGACCAGCCATCAGGCCATCACTGACCAGCAACGCTGTGCCGGTCTTCGGGCTTGATCTTCGGATGGTCGTCTCTGGGGTCTGAGCTGACGGTGGCGGTCTAAATGATCTACCGCGATACACGGTCCGTACACAAGAGCAACCACCGAGCAACCAACCATGATCAACAACGAGATCAGAGGCTGGCGGAAACCGAGAAACCCCAGGTCGAACGCGGTGTTGGTGAGTAGGGCGGGTGGGACTTGAACCCACGACCCACGGATTATGAGTCGGTTCGATCAATGCCGCCCAGTGCCGCCGAGTGTCGATCTGTGCCGTTGCGGCAGGTATTCTCCACGCTGTCGTGTCAGGCTGTGCCTATGAGTGCCGCGCTGTATTGCATACACGCGAGCAACCACCGAGCAACCACGCGTTCCTGACCATCGGCATTGTACGTATTTGTCCCCGTCTGAGCAGGCTGTGTAGGGCCCAAACTTAGCGAAGAGGCTAAAGCTCCACTGCAGATCGAATCGTACGAGCAACCACGGAGCAATCAGAGGCCGACGTGGTGTCCATGAGCCAGGTCTGGGGCGGCGGAACCGGTCGCCGTGCGTCTTCATCTCCAGCCCGGCGCTGACCGTGACCTCGTCCATGGTGCGTTCCTCCGCCCTGGTATCCGGCCGGTCAGCTGATGGCCAGGTCGTCGATGTAGCCGCGGTAGCCGCCGGACGTGCCGGGATGGTCGTAGCCGACCAGGATCCGGCTGATCTGCTTGCCGGCGCTGCGCGCGTCCAGGTCGACGGTGATGTGGTTCCAGCTGTCGAGCGTCAGGTGGCCGCACTGCCGGGCCGGGTGGGCGCCGTCGCCCGTTTGGTCGACGGCGCCCGAGTCCCGCAGGCTGCTCCCGTCGGTGAAGATCAGATCGATGGCGACGCAGGTGCTGTTCGTGGAGCCCGCGGGCACCCAGCTGCTGGTGGCGTTGCTCTGCGGGTAGATCCAGTAGCTGAGGGTCTTGTCGGTCCCGATCGCGAGCGGGCCGCCGCTGAGATCGTAGACCTTCAGATAGGCGTGGACGTCGCTCCCGCCCTGCCCGGATCCGGAGTACATGAGGGAGCCGCTCCCGGCGCGCGCCGTCTCGCCGGTGCGGAGGCCCGCTTCGGGAGAGGTGAGCCCGCAGCAGATCCCGGTGACGCCCGACAGGCCGCCGCCGGCGGAATCGACGGTGTCGCTCCAGGTCGGCGCCTGGTCCGAGGACTCGAAACCGGTGCCGAAGGAGCTACTGGGGCCGCTCGACAGGGGCTGGGTGAGCTGTGCCTGGATCGTCGACAGCGACGTCCCGGAGGGGGCGAGGAGCAGGGTGTCGCCCGCCGACGTCGCGATCGTGATCTTCGATCCGGAGACGGTGCCCGTGTTCGCGCCGTTGCGGTACACCTGGACACTCCCGGCCCAGGGGTTGGTGAAGGTGAAGCCGCCGCCGCTCTGGCTGACGGACCGGATGTACTGGACGCTCCCCGAGACGCGGCTGCTGGAGATCAGGAAGCCGCCGTGGGCGAGCAGGTCGCCGAACTTCGCGTTCGTGCCCGTCGGCCAGGCCGGGAACACCTTGACATCGTTCTGGAACGACTGCATCAGCATCTCGTTGAGGCCCGAGGTGATCACGTTGACGTTCTCTATGCCGCCGCCGTTGTGGTGGACGGCCATGTTCGGGTAGCTCTGCCCGGTGGCCTCCTCGTGCAGGCCCGCGAGGATCGTCGAGGGGTTGTAGCCGACCCGGGCCGCGGCCACGTAGAACGTCGCCGGCGCGTTGCCGCCGTGCCAGGCGTTGGTCAGCGCGCCGATGGTGTTGCGGCCCGCCTGCAGCAGGGCCGGGTCGCTGTCCAGGCCGACGAGGTTCCCCGGGTAGATCGGCTGGGCGACGATGTCGTTGCCGTCGTTGATGAAGTCGCTGCCGACCTCGGTCTCGCGCAGGACCGTCTGGCCGTTCAGCGTCATCGTCGGCAGGGCGCTGAGGTGGGAGACGATGTTCTGCCAGGTGGCGCGCGGGCCCGGGTCCTGGCCGAGCGCGGTGCTCATGTCGATCAGCCCGCGGAAGAGCAGGTTCACCAGGCCGAGGGACATGCCGCTGTTGGTCTGCGGGTAGCTCTGGCCCTCGTGCGGGGCGTCGTTGGTGATGACGTACCGGTTGTTCGCCGCGTCCCAGGTCAGGTAGTTCTGCCAGAAGAGCCCCGCCTGCTTGAGCCACGGGTACACGGTGGCCGCGTAGGAGGTGTCGCGGGTGTGCTGGAACCGCATGACCATGACGCTCGCGAGGTTGGCGGCGTTCGACTTCTGGTTGTGCAGGTTCATGTCGGCGCTGGTGCCCTTGGGCGACAGGCCCACCGGGTAGAGGACGCCGCTGAAGCCGTTCTGCGAGGCGAGTGCCTGGCCGGCCGACAGCCAGTCCAGGACGGGCTGGTCATAGGGGGCGAGCTGCTCGATGTGGTTGGACGACAGGCCGGCGTAGAACGGCGCCTGGTAGTTGTAGTTCGTGTGGTAGTCGCCGTTCCAGTTCATCGGACCGGTGATCCAGTTGCCCCAGAGGCCGGGAGCGTACTTGCCCGCGCGTGCCACGCAGCCGAGCAGGTACAGCGATCCGTACCAGCCCTTCTCGACCGACTTGTCGGGGATCTCGACGTAGGACTTGGACCAGAAGCGCTGCCACCAGGACCGGTGCGAGGCGTTGCGGTCGGCGACACCCTGCTGGGTGAGGCCGCCCACGACCGTGTCGGCGGCCGGCTGCCAGCCGCCGCTGTCGATGCTCGAGACGATCCCCGCGACCAGGGTGGACGTGCCGCCGGGCTGCAGTGTCAGGGTGATCTTGTTGCCGGAGATCGACTGGCTCTGCCCGATGGTCCGGGCCGCGATACGGGCACGGGGATCGGAGCCCGTCCCGGTGTCCGCGGCGACGTCGGCGTCCAGAGTGCCGCCGGAGGACGACACCGAAGGGGTGCCGCCCGCGCCGTTCTGCAGTGTGATCCCGATGTTCTGGGCGCTGCCGCCGGTCAGGGCGAACGAGGTGGCGACCATGCCCCGGTTGGCGTCCACCCAGGTGGTCGTGGTGAGGGTCTGGCCGCCGAGGGTGTAGGTCCCGCGGACCTCGGCGTGGCCGATGTCCTGCACCACGTTGTAGGACGACCCGCTGAGCCCGGCGGCGCTGAGCACGATCCGGCCCAGCGGCTTGATCACGTGGCTGGAGCCTGAGAAGAAGTCGTTCTTGCCGATGTACAGGGTCTGGTTGGAGATCGTCCCGCCGATCGCGACACCGAGGTCGCCGTTGCCCAGGAGCGGTGCGTCGACTGCTCCGCCGCCGCTCAGCGTGGTCGGCGGGCTGGTCCAGGTGCCGCTGTACCGCTGGGCGACGCGCCAGGCCTGATCGGCGGTGACCGAGTCGGCGATCGCCGGCCGGGCCAGGGCCGTCGTCACCATGGTGCAGGCGATCGCCACGACGGTGGCGACGCTCACAGCCCGTACGAGCCGTCCCGAAATGCTCATGAATCCGGACCTCTCAAGTCGCAGCAAGGGATGGAGTGCCGAGAGGAACCGGCGGTGGAAGGGCACCGCCGATAACGTTATCCGGAAGGGTGAGGGGGCCGGGGCCGTGTGTCAAGAGCCCGCTATGGAGCCGTCGCCGGCGAAGGCGCCGGGACCTCCCCGGAGCCGCGTGTCCTCAGGGAGACGGGCACGACGACGGTCCGCACCGGGCGGCCCGGATCGGCGATCCGGGATCGCAGCAGGTCAACGGCCGTCCGGCCGATCGTCATGGTGTCCTGGGCGACGACCGTCAGCGGGGGTTGAAGCAGATCCGACAGCGGGACCTCGTCGAAGCCGACGATCGCGATGCGCGAGGCGATCTGCGGCCCCAGGGCGCGCAGGACCGCGATCGTCGTGTCCATGTTGCCGGTGACCAGCGCCGTCGCGGGCTCGGAGTTGTTCAGCGCGGAGTCGAGGGCCGCGGCCACCCGGTCGGCGGTGAGCTCGCCCGGGTGGACCAGGCCCGCGACGGGCAGCCCGTGCGCGACCAGGGCGGCGCGGAAGGCGGCCGCCCGCTCCCGTCCGGAGAAGACGCGCTCGCTGTCGCCGATGTAGGCGATCCGCCGGTGTCCGTGCTGGTGGAGGTGGTGGAAGGCCATCCCGATGCCCTGCGCGTTGTCGGACATCACGCAGTCCACCGAGATCCCGCTCATCGGGCGGTCCATCGAGACCAGGGGCATCCCCGCCTGCAGCTCGGGCTCCAAGTAGCTGTGGCTCTCGCCGATCGGCTCGACGATGATCCCGTCGAGCCGCTGCCGGCACATCGACACCAGGATGTCGCGCTCCCTGGCCTCGTCGAAGTCGGTGGAGGACGCCATCAGGGTCAGCCCCGACTCGCGGGCCTTCTGCTCGATCGCGGCCAGCTCGGGGTTGATCTCGGCGATGCGCCGGACCGCGGCGCCGATCGTGCCGGTCACGCCCGTGCGCAGCTGACGGGCCCGCTCATCCGGGCGGAAGTTCAGCGCCTTGATAGCGGCCCGGACCTTCGCCCCATACTCCGGCCCGACGGTCGGATCGTTGTTGACCACGCGCGACACGGTGCGCAGGGCCACCCCGGCCTCACGCGCGACATCGTTCATGGTCGGCCGCTTGGGCCGGCCCGCGCCCCTGGCTGGGCTCATCCGCGCACACTCCTCAACGACTCCGGCCCCGACCCGATCCAGCGGAAGTTATCGGAGCAGGTCTTGACACGTCCCTGCAACATGCGCATTCTCGGGATAACGTTATCCCGCCGACTGGCTCGCGTCGAGACATGCCATCCGATCGGGTTCACAACATCCCCAGGAGAAACATCCATGCGGCACCCTCGTTTGCTCGCGGCTTGCCTCGCCGCAGGGCTCACCTTACTCGCCGGCTGCTCCGCGGCCTCGCCCGACGGAGCGAAGGGCGGATCCACCCTCACCTACCTGACGTTCGAGACCCCTAGCCTGACCTCGACGTTCTGGGACACCTCGATCGCCAACGCGCAGAAGCAGGTGCCCGACCTAACGATCAAGAAGCTCACCGCCCCGAGCACCGACCGTGACGCCTACGCCAAGCAGCTCCAGGCGTCCGGGCAGTTCCCCGACCTGCTGCAGTCGATCACCCCGTCGACCTTCGTGCGGGCCGGCCTCCTCAAGCCCTACGACCAGGCCTGGGTCGACGCCAACTTCCTCCTGCCGCAGGGCAACGCCTACAAGAGCCAGGTGTACATCCCGCCGACCAACTCCCAGATCATCCCGATGGTCTTCTTCAACAAGACCCTCTTCGCCAAGGCGAAGATCGCCGGCCCGCCGAAGACCTGGCCGGAGTTCGTGGCGGTGTGCGCGAAGCTCAAGGCCGCCGGCATCACCCCGATCGAGCTCGGCGGCGGCGACCCGTTCGCCGCGTCCATGCCACTGGTCGGGATCCTGTCCGCCGACATCCTGGGCAAGAACCCGGGCTGGCTCCAGGACCGCTACGCCGGCAAGGTCAAGTTCTCCGACGAGAACATCAAGACGGCCGTGGCCAAGTACCGGACCCTCGCCAAGAACGGTTACTTCGAGGACGGCGCGCTCGGCGTCAAGTACGCCGACTCGATCAAGAACTTCACCTCCGGCAAGACCGCGATGTACATGATGGGCAGCTGGTTCCTCGGCTCGGTGCCGAAGGACCACGCCGACGACTTCGGCGCGTTCCTGACCCCGGCCGACGACGGTTCGCTCGTGGTGCCCTTCGCGGTCGGCGGCTCGATGGCCATCAGCGCCAAGACCGCCTCGCCGGAGAAGGCGACCGCGTTCGCGCAGGCCTGGTCGCTCGACCCGGACAACTACAAGGCCCTGATCGAGGGCGATGGCGCCTTCCCGATGCTCAAGGGCAAGACGCTGGACGACTACCACGTCGACGTCACCCAGGTCTTCAAGGACTCCTACGCCTATGTCCTGGACAAGAACGCCAAGGTCTCGTCGTTCGGCTGGGCCACCAACGACGACTCCATGCCGTCGGGCCTGAACGACGCCTTCTACACGGCGAGCCAGGCGCTGTACAACTCCGACGACATCGCCGGTCAGATGAAGAAGCTGGACGACGCCTGGGACGCGGCGACCAAGTAGCGACCAGACGTCCGGCTCCGGAGCCCAGCCCGCAGCGGCCCGGGCTCTGCCCACCCCGACCTCCGCCAAGGAAACGCCATGACCTCCCGCGCCCGCTTCCGCCGTGGCGATCCGCTCCTGACCGCGATCGCCCTGCTCGCGATCGGCCTCTACGTCCTCTTCATCACCGTCCCGGTGATCATGAGTGCGTGGACGAGCCTGACCGATGAGAACCCGCTTCTGGCCCGTTCGAACTTCATCGGCCTCGACAACTACCTCGAAATGGTCCATGACCACGCCCTCAAGGCGAGTCTTGGCTTCACGCTCCTGCTGACGGCCGGGGTGACGGTCGTCGCGAACGCGATCGGCATCGGGTTCGCACTACTGCTGAACAGGACCTCGCTGAGCTTCCGGATGATGCGGACGGTCGCGTTCCTGCCGCAGGTCCTGTCGGGGGTCATCGTCGGCTTCGTCTGGCGCTACCTCCTCGCGCAGGACGGCATCCTCAACGGGCTGCTGACCGGCGCCGGGATCGTCGACGAGCCGATCACCTGGCTGGGCAGCCCGCACCTGGCGATGTTCTCCGTGGGCCTGGTGTCGGCGTGGGTGCTGTCGGGCTTCACGACGGTCGTGCACCTGGCCGCGCTGCAGTCGATCCCGGTCGAGCTCTACCAGGCGGCGCGCGTCGACGGCGCCGGAGCCTGGCAGCGGTTCCGGCGGATCACGTTCCCGATGGTGGCGCCCGGCACCACGATCAGCGTCACGATCTCCCTCATCACGATGCTCAAGCTCTACGACATCATCGCCGCCCTCACCTCGGGTGGCCCGGCCGATTCCACCCAGTCGACCGCGCTGTACATCATCAAGCTCGCCTTCACCGGTGACCGGTTCGGCTACGCCTCATCCGTGGCGATGCTGCTGCTGTTCGTCTCGGCCCTCATCGCGCTGTCGGTGACCGGCCTGCTGCGCCGCCGGGAGGTCGACCTGTGACCACAGGATCTGTGACCAGCGCGAAGACCTCGCGTCCCGTCCCGGTGCCTCCCGCGCGGGCGCCGCGCCGCAGGAGCAGCCGCCGGACCTGGGGAGGACGCGGCCACCTGGTGGCCGCCGGCCTGCTGACCCTGGCCTTCGTCTCCCCGATCTACCTGACGATCGTCAACGCCTTCAAGTCTCAGGCACAGATTCTGGACAACCCGGCCGCGCCTCCCGCGCCGCCGACCATGCGGAACATCACCGACGCGCTGGGCCGCTCCGACAAGATCATTCAGATCGGCCTGACGAACTCCGCGGTCACGGTCGTCGTCTCGGTACTGCTCATCATCCCGATCGGCGCGGCGCTCAGCTTCTGGCTGACCAGGCGCCCGGCTCGGTTCCGGCGGACCGTCCTCGCCTTCTTCTCCGCCGGACTCATGATCCCGCCGGCGGTCGTGCTGCTCCCGACGATCCGCATCCTCACGTTCCTGCATCTGGACCACACCTATCAGGGCCTGATCCTCGCGAACGTCGGCGGCGGCTACCTGTCCTTCGCGGTCTTCGTCTACTCCGGTTTCCTCCGGGCCATCCCCTCAGAGATCATCGAGGCGGCGGGCATCGACGGCGCGGGGCTCCTGCGGATCTGGTGGACGATCTTGATGCCGCTGCTGCGGCCCGCCACCGCCACCGTGGCGATCTTCCTGTCGCTGTGGATCTGGAACGACTTCATGAATCCGCAGTTCATCCTCGGCCCGCTGCACGGCCAGACGATCACCACCGGCCTGTACGTCTCGCTCGGCCAGTACTCCACCAACTACGCCCAGCTGTTCGGCGTGATGTTCCTGGCCGCGGTCATCCCGGTCGCCGGATACCTCGCCCTGCAGAAGCAGTTCATAGCGGGCCTCACGACGGGAGCCACGAAGTGACCGACGCGCCTGTAGAGATCGAGGAGATCCTCGTTCTGCACCACAGCCATCTGGACGTCGGCTACACCCATTCCCAGCCGGTCCAGTGGCGGCTCCAGGCCGAGTACATCGACCAGGCCGTCGAGTGGCTGGAGCGGACCGCCGATCTGCCCGAGGACCACCGGCCGAAGTGGACCTGCGAGGCGACCGAGCCGGTGCGGCGCTGGCTCGCGGGTGCCTCCGCGGAGCGGATCGGCCGGTTCCGTGGCCTCGCCGACCAGGGCAGGATCGGGCTGTCCGCGCTGCGCTGGCACGTCAGCGCCACGATCGACCGGCCCGGCATCCGGCGGCTGCTGGCCGGCAAGCGAGAGCTGGAGGAGGCGTTCGGCCGCGAGATCCCGGTCGCCTGCCAGCACGACGTCAACGGTGTCCCGTGGCCGATCGCCGACGAATTGCTGGACGCCGGCGTCGACCTGTTCGTCATGGCGATCAACCGGCATCTGGGACGGCCGGTGGAGCCCCGGCCGGGGCTGTTCGCCTGGGAGGCCCCGTCCGGACGGCGGCTTCGCGTCTTCAACGGAAGCCACTACACGATGTTCGACCAGCTCCTCAACGCCTGGGACGACTCGGTCGAGCAGATGGCCAAGGGCTGGGACTCCTTCCACGAGCAGCTGACGTGCACCGGTTACCGGCTGCCGTTCGTGTACCTCACCTCCACCTGCTCCCCGATCATGTGGGACAACGCGCCGCCGAACCCCTATCTGCCGGATCTGATCCGCCGCTGGAACGAGCAGCAGCGCGGCCCCCGCATCCGGTACGCCACCTTCGACGACCTGAGGGAGCGGATCGGCCGCATTCCCGACGGGGAGATCCCGGTCCAGCGGGGCGACTGGACCGACTACTGGAGCTTCGGCGTCGGCAGCACGCCGATCGCCACCGCCGTCAACCAGCGGACCAAGGCGCTGCTGGCGACGGGGGAGGTCCTGGGCGCCACCCCGCAGACGCTCGCCGCCGCGGCCGAGCACGCCGACATGTTCGACGAGCACACCTTCAGCTACTTCGACAGCGACCCGGGGCACCCGCAGGCGCAGGCGATCGAGGCGATGAAGGAGGCGGACGCGTTCGCGGGCAACGAACTCGCGGCGTTCGCCGTGATGGACGCCATGGAGGGGCTGGCCGGGAACCCGGTCGCGGACAAGGGGATCGCGGGCGTGCTGATCTGCAATCCGACTCCCTACGCGCGCACTGTGGCCGTCGATGTGCCGGAGGACTGGTTCGCCGCTCCGTCCCCGGCGACGGAGCGGACCTACCGTCCCAGCCGGATGTCCTACGGCAACCGCCCGTGGCGGGTGCCCGCACCGGGGGAGCGCCGACGGCGGCTCGGGGCGATCGATCTGGCTCCCGGCTCCTGGCGCATCCTCGATGCCGGCGATCTGCCCGCGGGGGAGTTCCCGGTGCGGCCGACACACGAGCTCGTCAGGCGGGAGAACTCGGCGCGGGAGCTCAACTTCGCGGCGGCCGTCGACCGGGTCGCGGCGCTCGGACGGATCGAGTCGCCCTTCCACGTCCTTACCTATGACCCGTCCTCCGGACGGATCCTCACGCTGACCGACCGCCGGACCGGCCAGGAGGTGCTGCGCCCCCGCCCGGGCATGGACCTGATGTCGTTCGTACGGGAGCGCCCCGATCCGCTTGTGGACGCCTCCCGCAGGGCCTTCTACCAGCGCGATCTGGACCGGGAGATGGTGGACGAGTCCTGCTGGCAGCCGTGGACGCCGATCAGGGAGCCCGCCGAGCGGGTCCTGTCCTGCGAGGTCCAGGAGCAGCCGGGACGCGTCGTCCTGGAACGCTCCTTCGCCGCACCGGGGACCAGGCGCCTCACCCAGCGGATCACCTTCGACGCCCTCGACCCCGTCATCGCCGTGGACATCGACATCGACCTCGACGGCGACGCGTCACCGACGGGCATCTACCTCGCTCTCCCGCTGGCGATGGACGAGGGCTGGAACGCCTCCTTCGACACGGCGGGCGCGTGGGTGACGCTGGACCGCGACCAGTTGCCGGGGGCGTCCCGCGGCTGGGTGACGGCCGAATCCACCGCGGTGATGTGGGATCGGACCCGCACGGTCGCGCTCCTCACCCCCGACGCTCCGCTCGTCCAGTTCGGCGGCTTCGGCTTCGGGCCGCCACCGGACGAGATCGAGCGCACCGGTGATCCGCTGCTCCTCAGCTGGATCGCCAACAACTACTGGGACACCAACTTCCCGCAGGTCCAAAGCGGCCTCCTGACCCTGCGGTTCGGCCTGCTGACGCTCGCCGAGCCCGACCGCCACGAGATCGCCGCACGGTCTTCCGGCCTGCGGAACCCGGTGCTGACCTGGCCGGTGACGACCGGGGGCCGCCGGCCCTCGCGAGGAGTGCTGTGAGCTACGAACCCGACCCTGTTGAGGCCGGTCGAGGTCATGGGGAAGTGGCTTCTCTTCGGGTAAGGCGGTACAGGTGTCCGCCCGGCGTAACGGTGGGCACGATGAACTCCTATGCTCAGCGCTCGTGTTTCTATGCCTGCTGTATCTGCTGATGGTCCGGTTGTTCGGCTGGCTGACGCTCCTCACGCGAAGCGACGCATCCAAGGAGCTGGAGATCCTGGTGCTGCGACACGAGGTCGCCGTGCTGCGCCGTCAGGTCGCCCGGCCGAGACCGGACTGGGCCGACCGGGCGCTGCCGGCCGCGCTGGCACGGTTGCTGCCCAAGCGGCTCCGGCTCCACCGAATCGTGACACCAGGCACCTTGTTGACCTGGCATCGCCGGCTGGTCACCAACCGCTGGACTTACCCGGATACGGTCGGGCGTCCGCCGGTCCCGGACGAACTGCGGGACCTGGTGGTCCGGTTGGCCCAGGAGAATCCCCGATGGGGGCACCGGCGGATCCGGGGTGAACTGCCCGGCCTCGGCCATCTGGTGTTTCGAGCGGCACAAGGGCCTCCAAGCTAGGGGCCCGCGTGGTCGGTGCACGTCGGCAGTACCAGCCGCAGGAGCGCGCCGCCTTGGCCTGGCACGGCTTCGGCCGTCCCGCCATGAGCCTCGGCGACCTGCCGGACGATGGCCAGGCCCAGACCTGAGCCAGGGTGCGCGCGGGCCGCGGGTGATCGGTAGAAGCGGTCGAAGATGAATGCGAGGTCGCTGTCGGGGATGCCCGGGCCGGTGTCCTCGACGTCGAGCGCGCCCCCCTTGACGCTGATCCGGATCCGGCCGTCCGGTGGGCACCATTTCACGGCGTTGTCGACGAGGTTTGTGACAGCGCGTTCCAGGGCGTCGGGATCTCCGTGGACGAGGGTGGGGGCGCACGTCAGCTCGAACTCGATCTGTGGTGCCCGGCGCGACGCGCGGGCCGCGACGCGCTCGGCGACGAGGTCGAGGCGGACGTCCTCGGTGTGGAACGCGGCCTCGCCGTAACGGGCCAGGTCGACCAGGTCGTTGACCAATGTCCTGAGTTCGCCGGCCTGGCCGAGCGCTTCGGCGGCGAGCAGTGGGGCCTGTGCGTCGGCCGGGTTCTCCGCCAGCAGTTCGAGGTTCACCGTCAAGCTCGTCAGCGGTGTGCGCAGTTCGTGCGAGGCGTCGGCCACCAGGCGGCGCTGGGCGCCGACCGATTCGTCCAGGGCAGTGGTCATCGCGGCGAACGCCGAGCCGAGCCGGCCGATCTCGTCCCGGCTGTCGGCGGAGATCGGGATGGCCAGGTCGCCGGTCCTGCGGATCAGTTCGACGGTCTCGGTGAGCTGATGTACCGGGCGTAGGACGCGGCGGGCCGCCAAGCGTGAGGCCAGTGCCGCCAGGAGTCCGGCGGCCACCGTCGAGCCGGCGAGCAGCCAGGCGAGTCCGCCCAGCGTGGGTGCGGGATCGGATTGCGGGATGGCCGTACGCACGAGCGCTCCCCGTGATCCGGGCAGTTGGGCGGTGTAGACGCGGTAGGCGATGCCGTTGTAGGCCGCGTCACGGAAGTAGGGGCCGACGACGCCTTCCGCGACGGCGACGTCGCGGACGGTGAGGTCGACGAACTTCGTCGAGGGCCCGATCCGGACCGGGCCCGGCACGATCTGCAGTTGGGTGTTGCCGATACCCAGCGGAACGGCCGGGAAGTCCGGCTCCTCGTTGGGCTCGGCGTACTTGGCCTCGGTGTACTTGGTCTTGATGGCCGCGGCCACGGTAGGGGCCTGGTCGGCGGCCACCAGCAGGGTGCTGTCCATCTGGCTGCGGAGGTTGGCCTCCACGGCCGGATACAAGACCATCGATACGAGCACCAGGGCGCCGGCGACCACGGAACCGCCGGCGATGGCCAGCCTGGTGCGCAGGTTCATGGCTCCTCGCGCAGGACGTATCCCAGGCCGCGCACCGTCTGGATCAGCCTGGTGCCGCCGTCCGCCTCGAGCTTGCTTCGCAGGTAGCTGATGTAGACCCATAAGGCGTTCGACTCCGGGCCGAAGTCGTAACCCCAGACGGACTCGAAGATCTGGGTCCGGCTCAGCACCCGGTGGGGATTGCGCAGGAACAGCTCCAGCAGGGACAGCTCCGTCTTGGTCAGGTCCAGGCGCCGACCGGCGCGCTCGGCCCGGCAGCCGCTCAGGTCCAGGTCGACGTCGGTGAAACGCAGCACCTCGGTTCTGGCCCCGCTGCGCCGGAGCAGGGCCCTGAGCCGGGCTCGCAGCTCGTCCAGGGCGAATGGCTTGGCCAGGTAGTCGTCGGCCCCCGCGTCGAGCCCGGCGACCCGGTCGGTGACCAGGTCGCGGGCCGTGAGCATCAGGATCGGCGTGTCGTGCCCGCCCGAACGCAGTGTCCGGCACACCTCCAGCCCGTTCGGCTCAGGCATGAGGACGTCGAGAACCACCGCGTCCGGGCGGAACACGCCGTGCTCGGTGAGGGCGGACGTCCCGTCAGGGGCGGAGGACACGTCGTAGCCGTCCCGGCGCAACGCATGTTCCAGAGACCGCCGCACGGCGGGGTCGTCGTCCACCACAAGTATCCGCATGCTCGCCATCCTCGCCGTCGAGCCCGAAGTCTGCTGTGAGATACGGCGGGTGTCAGCCCTTGGTCTTCGCCGGCTGCTTCAATATGCGCAGAGCGATGGCGAGCCGGTCGGAGCTGACCCCGAGCGAGGCGGCGATGTCGCCGAAGGCTTTGGAGCTCGGATCGATCACGCCCAACGCCATCACAGTGTCCAGAGCCTCCTTGGCCTTGGCCTGATCGACGCCGAGCGCGGCGGCCACAGACGCCGCAGCGGCCTCGGTGCTGAACGGTGAGTTCCGCGATCGGTCCACGCCCTCATGATCCTTGCTGTCTTTCTTGGCGTTGTTGTCGCTGGTCGGTCCTGGCTGGCCGATCAGCGATCCCAGGGCGTCCTGGACCTGCGGGACCGGCAGCTCCAGGTTGGCCGCCACCGCCGCGACGATGGTGTCCGTCGTGACGTCGGCCGAGTCGGCCAGCGACCTTTTGACGGCGACCAGCGCGGCGGCGAGCCGGTCGGTCGTCACCCCAAGCTTCGCGGCGACCGCGGCCAAGCCATCGTCCGCCTTGGACTTCCCGTCCACCTTGGATTTCTCATCCAGCGAGCTCTGCTGGCCGTCCATGCGCTTCTTGTCCAGTCTGCCCTGGTCATCGCTAGCCATTTCCGACTCGGCGAGCATCGGCGCCAGGGCGTCCTGGACCTGCGGGACCGGCAGCTCCAGGTTGGCCGCCACCGCCGCGACGATGGTGTCCGTCGTGACGTCGGCCGAGCCGGCCAGCGACCTTTTGACGGCGGCCAGCGCGGCGGCGAGCCGGTCGGTCGTCACCCCAAGCTTCGCGGCGACCGCGGCCAAGCCATCGTCCGCCTTGGACTTCCCGTCCACCTTGACCGTCGCGGATTCGGACCTCACGGGGCCGGGTGTCGGAGTCGAGCCGGACGCAGCCGCCGGACCGGTCGCGGCCAGCACGGCGAGCGTTGCCGTGCCCACGACCAGCCGTGTGCGGTTCATCATGGTGATGCCTTTCGTCCATGGAGCGCGCCGGACGAGAGCCGGCGCCGTGAGGACGACCCAAACATCGCCGCCTCTGGTGTGGTTTCAGCTGGCTTTAAAGGTTCCTTAGAGCGGCTACGTTCGCCCCGGCATTGCCAAGGGTCGATCATGTCGCTGACGCATGGCACCGCACGCGGGTCCCGTTCGTCCGGGGGCTGATCTCCTCCAATTCGCGCCTCTCGTCCTTCGCCGTTGACACCGGGCCAGGGTGTGGACAGCAGGAGCGATTGGGTGAGGAACTGGAGCCGGATGGTGTCCCGCTCGGAAACCCGGTTTCGTACTGTGAGCTGGGGTTTCGCTGCGCGAGCAGGGCGGTGGCT
>NZ_JBHSPA010000012.1:0-36742 GCF_042656245.1 Nonomuraea insulae | reverse complement strand
GGGTTTCGCTGCGTGATCAGGGCGGTGGCTGGGACCATCGCGAGGTGGTGTTGTCGCTGGTCTACCGGTTGGTGAGGGGCTTGTTCGGTCTGCTGACGGTACTGGTCCGCGCTGATCTGTCCAAGGAGGTAGAGCTGCTGGTGCTGCGTCACGAGAACCAGGTGCTACGCCGTCAGCTCGGCGGACGGCCGCGGTGGGGGCACGCCGACCGGCGCTGGCTTGCGGGGTTGTCGAGGCTGGTCCACCGCCGCCGGTGGGCGGAGGTGTTCCCGGTCACCCCGGCGACGATCTTGCGCTGGCATCGTCACCTGGTAGCGCGCAAGTGGACCTTCACCGACGGGCGGCGCCCGGGACGGCCCGGCACCCGCCGACTTGTCAAGGCACTGATCGTGCGGATGGCCCGAGAGAACCCCGGCCTGGGAGCATAGAAGAATCCAAGGCGAGCCGGCCCGCCTGGGCTACCCGATCGCCGCCTCCACGGTGTAGCGCCCTCCGTCAGCTCCATAGCCAGGTCAGCCGCGGCAGCGTTCACACCCTGACAACGCTCTGCTCACTGTCACCTTCGTTGCGTCCAGGCAGCGGCGTCCTGACGAACATGAGATGCCGGCGACCCGACCTGACCCGATCTCGCGCTTGTGATCATCCTCGAGAGTTTCAGAGGTTGTAGCCGCCCGACACCTCGATGTTCTGAGCGGTGACCCAGCGGCTCTCGTCCGAGACGAGTGTGGCGATCATCGCGCCGATGTCGTCCGGTTCGCCGACACGGCCGAGTGCGGTCCTCGCGGCGAGGGCCGGGATGACCTCGGGGAACCGGGTGAAGGCGTCGTCGGCGATCCGGGTGCGGGTCGATCCCGGCGAGACGGAGTTGACGCGGATGCCCCGCGTGCTGAATTCCTTGGCCATGTACCGGGTCAGCACGTCCAGCCCGCCCTTCATCGACGCGTAGGCCGAGTAGCCGGGCTCCAGGCCGGCCGTCGCCGTCGAGTTGCTGCTCGTGTTGACGATGGCCCCACCGTCCGTCATCAGGGGCAGCAGCCTCTGCGTCAGGAAGTACGGTCCCTTCAGCAGGACCCGCATGAGCCTGTCGAACGTTTCCTCGGTCGTGTCCTCGATCAACGATGTCTGCGCGAAACCGGCGTTGTTGACCAGGTAGTCGAAGGTGTCGCGCAGCCAGGTGTCGCACAGCACGCCGGTCACCGTGTCGCGGAAGGCCGCGAACGTGCCGCTCTCGCCCACGTCCAGCGGCAGGGCGACGGCCGTCCCGCCCTCCTTCTGGATCACGGCTGCCGTCTCCAGCCCTCCGTGCGGGTTGTTGCCGTAGGTCAGGATGACTCCGATTCCGCGCTTGGCGATCTCGATCGCGGCGCTCCGTCCGATGCCGGAGCTGGCGCCCGTGACGATGGCGACTTTCATGGTGTTCCTCCTGGGGTGAGGTCGTGGGGGTGTGAGTGAGCCGGCGGTGCTATGCGGGAGAGCCTGGGGGCAGGACGCGGGCGAGCCAGTCGCTGCGGGTGCGGCGGGCGCTGGCCGAGATGTGGGCCTGCGGGTACAGCGCGTCGAACCCGTGGAAGCCGCCCGCCCAGACGTGGAGTTCGGCCTGGCCGCCGGCCGCCCAGATACGGGTGGCGTAGTCGGCGTCCTCGTCGCGGAAGACCTCGGCGGAGCCGGTGTCGATGTAGGTGGTCGGCAGGCCTGAGAGGTCGTCGGCCAGCGCGGGTGAGACGTACTCGGATACCTGGTCGTCGGTGAGGTCACCGAGGACGCAGCGCCATCCGAACTCGTTCATCTCGCCGGTCCAGACGCCCGGCCCGCCGGCGTACTGGCGGCTGGAGGTGCTGGTGTTGCGGTGGTCGAGCATGGGGCAGATCAGTATCTGCGCGGCGATCGCCGGGGTGCCGAGGTCGCGAGCCATCAGGGTGACTCCGGCGGCGAGGCCGCCGCCGGCGCTGGCGCCCGCGGCGACGATCCGGGCGGGATCGATGCCCAGTTCGGCTGAGTGTTCGGCGACCCAGAGCAGTCCTTGATAGCAGTCGTCGACCAGGGCGGTGCCGGTGGCCTCCGGTGCGAGCCGGTAGTCCACGGAGACCACGACGACACCGAGTTGGTCGAGCCACTCCAGCGGGATGTCGATCTGCGAGAAGCGGTCGCCCATGACCATTCCGCCGCCGTGCATCCAGTAGACGCAGGGTGCGGCGGTGGTGGGATCGGCGTTCGCGGGGGTGAAGATTGACAGGGGGATCGGGGCACCGTCCTTGGCGGGCACGGTGACCTCGCGGCGGTCGACCTGCCGGTGGGCAAGAAGCGACTCGACGGGCGTCGACGGGAGCCGGCGCAGTTGCGCGAGGATTTCCGGGCTGAGCTGCGACAGCAGGGACAGGTCGGCCAGCAGGTCACGCAGTTCGGGGTCCAGGGCGGGTCTGGCCAGGGTCATGGTCGTTGCCTTTCGTAGGTGGCGCCGGACGGTTGGGCGAAGAGAGGGCCGGGGGAATGGGGCGATCGGCTGGTCAGAAGGCGGCCTTGCCGCGGACCGGCACGTAGTCGGTGTACTCGGACTCCTTGGCCAGCAGCCCGTCGATCTGCGCCACAATGGCTTGCGCGGCCTCGCCGGCGAAGATCCGGTGGTGGTCCTCCTCGGTGGTCCAGCCCTCGGTGACGTGGACGACGTCAGGGTCGGACGCGGAACGGGAGACGAGGTAGACGACGCAGTGTTCGCTCGCGCCGGGGCTGCCCTCGTTCAGGCCGGTCAGCAGCAGGTCGACCAGCCGGTCGCCCAGTCCGGGCTTGGCGGTCAGGGTGGCGTTGAAGCCGTACTTGGCGATCATGGTGGCCTTCTTCCGCGGTGATGGAGTGAAGTGATTCCATTCAACCGAGTTGACCTGGGAAAACGTTAGAACGATGCTCGCTCGCACTTGCACGATCCTCTCCTGCATGGGAGCCAGCTCGCGGAATCGTGCTGCAATGGACACATGCACCTCGAAGAGCTCCGCACCCTGCTGGTCCGGCATGCGCGGCCGGACTGGACCACCCCGATCGACGGCGTCCTCATCTCGAAGGTCGACCGGTCGGATCCGCCGGCGCCCTCGATGTCCGGCACGGTGCTGGCGGTCATCGCCCAGGGAGCCAAACGCCTCGCACTGGGAGAGAAGGTCTTCGAGTACGGCGCCGGACAGTACCTGGTCGCATCCGTCGATCTCCCCGTCACCGGACAGTTCACCCAGGCCGATCCGGAGCAACCAGCGCTGGGGTTCGGACTCACACTGGAACCGTCCTCCGTCGCCGAACTGCTGCTGCAGGCCGGGTCCGGAGACGCTCCCCGCACCAGCGCGGGCGCGTCGCCGGGGATCATCGTCAGCGACGCTCCGGCTGCGCTGCTCGACGCGGTGGTCCGGCTGCTACGCCTGCTCGACGAGCCCCGCGACCGGGCCGTGCTGGCGCCGCTGATCAAGCGCGAGATCCTGTGGCGCCTGATCACCGGCGACCAGGGCGAGACGGTTCGCCAGCTCGGCCTCGCAGACAGCAGCCTCAGTCATGTCTCCCGGGCCGTGCGCTGGATCCGCGAGAACTACACGCAGCCCTTCCGGGTCGAGGACGTGGCACGCCTTTCCGGGATGAGCGTCTCCGCTTTTTACCGCAACTTCCAGGCGGTGACCGCGATGAGCCCCATCCAGTTCCAGAAGCAGATCCGGCTGCAGGAGGCCCGGCTGCTGCTCGCCACTCACCCGGGCGACGTCACCAGAGTCGGCCGCCGCGTCGGCTATGACAACCCGTCGCAGTTCAGCCGGGAGTACCGCCGCCAGTTCGGGGCACCCCCCAGCCAGGACGCCGCCCGTCTGCGTGACACCGTACGCACCCCGGCAGGCGTGCTTCCCTGAGCCGACGTCCGGCGTGCTCGCCGCCCGCGGCGCACCTGCGGCTGAGGACCCGCCCTCCTGGCGCGCACCGCGTCACCACGTCAATGCACTGGCCAGGCGCCGAGACATACACCGGGCCGGCGAAGTGCTCGTAACAGTCGCCATCGTCGTCATACCCGCTGCCGTCACTGAGGACATCGTGGGGATCAGCTTCCGGTCCGAGATCGGACGCCTCTGGTTATGCGAGTGGGCAGGTGAAAGCAAGGACGAAGTCACGCACGGGGCGCTGGCGCGACCTTCGTCACATGACTCTGTTCCGCGTGCCGACGCTATGGGTGAACGTGAGCAGCGCTTCTTACGGTCTTGGGAGGCGTGATGAAGGCTGCGGACCTGCAGTTACGCAGCGTCCAAGTCCGCTTCCTGCCTCCTGACGGGCAGGAGGAGCGGCGTTCATTGGAGGATGCCGCCGAAGTGGCGTTCGAGAACTGCGGCACTTGGAAGGCGACGCCTGACTTGTTCGTCCGCTGGGTGGACGGCTCGGCGACGGTGATGGAGGTCAAGAACCCCGGCCGGTTGAACAGCGCGAAAGATCCGCGAGAATCTCCACGCCCGAAGCCTGTCTCGATCGTTGTCGCTGTAGTCGCCGCGATGCTCGTCACGGTGATCGTCGTCTCGATCAGCTGGATGCCGCCCGCCGACGCAGCGACTGACCAGACCAACCTCAGCCCCTGACATCGGCCCGACCGGCGTCGCGAGCTCGGCCGAACACCCGGCCACGCCTTCAAAGCAACACGCCTTCAAGGCTGGTCCACATGCCTTACGTGCCTGACAAGATCAGAACGCCCTGACCTGCGAGAACAAGCCGACAACCCCAGATAGCCATCGGTCTGTCATCCCGGCATGCTTTCGGCCCGGATCTCACCGATGGATTCCGAAACGCGCCGGAAAGACGGTTCGACCCTGCCGGAACGACGGTTGGACTCAGTGCACGAATGGACGGTTCGACGTCACCGTGCTCACAACCGGTCTAATGCCGACTGGCTCTCATCGTCAGCGGCGCGGCAGATCATCAACCGCTGGTCCGAATCTTGGAGTGGTATAAGCACTTCGAAGTGCACGGCGATCACACCGGCGCCCGGATGCCGCATCACCTTGTGTCCGCGGCCGTTGACCTTGATGTCTCGCTCGGCCCACAATCGCGCGAATTCCTCGCTATGGGTGATGCATTCGGTGATGAGGTCGGTCAACGCCTGGTCCTCCGGGTGCGCGGCCCACGCTGCGCGCAGGTGGGCGATTCCCTCCCGCACGACGCGTTCGCGGTCGACATAGAACTCGCGTATTTCCGGGTGTACCAGGCACAGCCACATCGCATTGCGCTGCGACGGCGGCAGGGTGTCGAAATCCAGCAGCAGCCTCGCCATTTCGCCGTTCCAGGCCAGGATGTCGTAGCGGTGGTTCATCAGCATGGCCGGCAGCGGCGACAGGTCGGCGACCAGCCGGGCCAGCGGCGGCGCTGCAGTGGTGGCGGGCTTGTCGGTGTTGCGGGGGCGCTGCTGGGCCAGGTTGAAGAGGTAGGCGCGTTCGTCGGGGGCCAGGCGCAGCGCCCGGGAGAGCGCCTCCACCACGTTCGCTGAGGGCCGCAGCCCGCGGGCCTGTTCCAGCCGCACGATGTAGTCGATGCTGACCCCGGCCAGTTCGGCGACCTCTTCGCGGCGCAGTCCCGGGGTCCGCCGGGCCTGCTGACGCGACGGCAGGTTGAAATCGCGCGGGTCCAGGCGTTCGCGCCGGGTCCGCAGGAACGCGGCCAGCTCCTGTGTCGTGTCCACGGTGCGCGTCATCACGTTTGATCCAACAGCCAGGGTAGGACTGGTGTTCCCAGGAACTTCTTTCCCTTGGCCCCGGCTCGCGGCGGTCACAAACTTGTTCCCGATAGCGGATCACAGGCACAGGAGGACACGATGTCGCTCACCCTCGACACCTACCGGCTGCTGGGCCGCTCCGGGCTGCGGGTCTCACCGCTGGCGCTGGGCGCGGCGACCTTCGGCACCGAGTGGGGCTGGGGCGCCGAGCAGGACGAGGCGCGTAAGCTGTTCGACCTTTACGTCGAGCGCGGTGGCAACTTCATCGACACCGCCAACACCTACACCAATGGCAGCTCCGAGCGCCTGCTGGGCGAATTCACCCGCGACAACCGCGAAAGCCTAGTGCTGGCAACGAAATACTCCACGCTGCGCCGGCCCGGCGACCCGAATTCCGGGGGCCCTCACCGCAAGAGCCTGTTCGCGTCGGTGGAAGCCAGTCTGCGACAGCTGAATACGGACTACATCGATCTGCTCTACCTGCACGTGTGGGATTTCACGACACCGGTCGAGGAGATCCTGCGCGGCATGGACGATCTGGTCCGGCAGGGCAAGGTCTTGTACGTGGCGATCTCCAACGCCCCGGCCTGGCAGGTGTCGCGCATGCAGGCGATCGCCGACCTGCGCGGCTGGTCGCCGCTGGTCGCCCTGCAGATCGAATACAACCTGATCGAGCGTACCGGGGAACGTGACCTGATCCCCATGGCACGCGAGATGGGGTTGGGCGTAGTGCCGTACTCGCCACTGGCCGGCGGGGTGCTCACCGGTAAGTACAGCCGCGACGACCTGACCGCGACGAACGCCGCGGTCGACGACGGCACCCGTAAGAACTTCAACATCGTCAACGGCGGGCTCACCGAACGCAACCTGGACATCGCTGATGTCGTGAAGGAGGTCGCCACCGAGCTGGGCCGCACAACCGCCCAGGTCGGGCTGGCCTGGACCCTGCAGAACCCGGATGTGACGGCATCGCTCATCGGCGCCCGCACTCTCGCGCAGCTGGAGGACAATCTGGGCGCCCTGGAGGCCGACTTCACGGCCTCCCAGCTGGCCCGCCTCGATGAGGCCAGCGCGATCGGACTCGGCTTCCCGCACGACATGCTCGCCAGTGACAGGATGGGCGCGGTGACCCACGGCGACCTGAAGGTCGAAACCCGCCGCTGATACCCGATCGAGCCCCGAGGGCAGCACTACCGCCGCCCTTTGGGGTGATCATCGGCACACCTCTGCCGTGGATGTGGGTCGTGATTCCTCTGGCGAATCCGTTGCAGTTATGCGCCGGTTTGTCGGTATTGCTGGTCGCGTAGTGCTCGGGTTAATGCCCCGATTGCTCCTTCGGCGCATGCCCTCTGGTCCCGCGACGCCCCATCATCGGCAGCCTCGCCGCATCCGCCGCCGCGCAACGCACCTTCCGCGCCCACCAGGGCCTGCTCGCCATCGGCCTGGCCGGTCTAGCAATGGCGGTCTACGGAACGCTCGCCGACCGCCGCACCCGGTCAACGTCGAGGCGGTGAACGATGAGGAAGCCCTCACGGCCGCCAAGAAGGCGCTGACCGTCCTGGTGTCCCAGCGGTGGCGCACCGAGGCGACCATCCGGTCGCTAGATGATCCTGAACCCATCGCAATCTCCTGGCACCTGGTCGACGACGCGGGCCTGATGGACCATCCGCATCTGGTCGGCGAGCACCTGCTGACGTTCAACGGCTCCAGCGACCAGGTTTCCAAACTGGCCCGTTCACTCACGCTCCGGCCAACGCGGCCACACGGAACGTGCCGAATCCTCCGGCTCAGGTCTCCTTTGCGCATTCGGGCAGGAGCGGCAACCGCAACACGAACTTCGCCCCCCGCGGCGAGTCCTCCAGCTGGAGCGTGCCGTGGTGGGCGCGGGCGATGTCGCGGGAGATCGCGAGGCCGAGACCGCTGCCTCCTGGATCCCGGCGGCGCCCGTCGTCGAGGCGGACGAAGCGTTCGAAGACGCGTTCGCGATGGGCGGGCGGGATGCCGGGCCCGTCGTCGGCCACGGTGACGATGAGCCCGTCGCCGACCGCCTCGGCGGTGACGTCGACGGTGGATTCGGCGTGTCGCTGGGCGTTCGCCACCAGGTTGTCCAGGACGCGGATGAGCTGCATCCTGGAGCCGCAGATCTTGAGCCCGGGGGGCGCGTGGACGTTCATGGGGATGGGCTGGGATTGGGTGGCCACCTCGGCGGTGATGAGTTCGCCGAGGTCGATCTTCTCCGGGGGCGCCGGGTCGGCGGCGCGAATCCGGGCGAGCAGGAGGAGGTCGTTGACGATGGCCTCCAGCCGGTCGGTGGTCGCGAGCGCCGATTTGATGGCCTCCTGGGGGTCGACGTCGTCGGGATAGCGCAGTGCCTCCTCCAGTTGTGTGCGCAGCCCGGCGATGGGGGTGCGCAGCTCGTGGGAGGTCGTGGAGGCGAACTGGCGTTGCTGCTCGACCGCGCCCTCAAGCTGGGAGAGGGTGTGGTTGGCGGTGTCGGCGAGCTGGGTGATCTCGTCGGCTCCATGCGGTACGGGGACGCGGAGGCTCAGGTCGCTCACGGTGATCTCGGAGATCCGGGCTCTGATCGCTTCGACGGGGCGTAGCGTGCGCCCGACGAGCACCCAGGTGGTCCAGGCGGCGACGCCGGTGATCAGCAGGATGCCGGCGGCGATGGAGTATTCGAGGCCGTGGGTGGCCAGGAGGTCGGGTTCCGGGATGCCGGCGTAGACGACGCCCGCGTCGGGCGCGGGGGACAGGCGGATGGCCATGAAGATGACGCATCGGTCCCCGTCCGGGCAGTCGATGTTGCGCTGGAAGCGGTCGTTCGGCGGGGGTCTGAGGTGGCTGAGCGGGACGGTCTTGGAGGCGAGCCTGCTGGCGTCGACGACTCGCCCGCCGGCGTCGACGATCTGGATGAGTTCGACGGGTGCGTGGGCGGGGATCTGGCGGGGGACGTAGCCGTTTCGTGCTTGCGCGCTCCATTGACTGGCCACGCGTTCGGCCTCGTCGAAGGTGTTGGACTGGACCCTGTAGCGGATGGCGAGGTCCAGGGTTGCGCCGAACACTGCCATGATGATCAGCGAGAATCCGGCGGCGACTACTGTGTAACGCGCCCGGATGGAGCGCGGGCGTGGAAGTGGTGACACTTCGTTCCCTCCCCGTGCGGCGTCGCAGCTTGTGGACCCGACGCGGCCGTCATCCAGGCTAAGTCGCCAAAATGGCGCATAAGTGCATAAAGGGATGATAAGGACATATTTCTCCATGCCGCTGGCCGAAACATGACGATTGCTTTCCCTTGCGGGTAGGAATGGGCATGACAGAACGGTGCGGTTGAGTCGCGCCCGTGCTCGACGAGCCGCCCGGGGTGAAACGGGCGGTCAGCCTGGAAGGCCAGGTGGAGATGCCGTACTTCGCCGCCTCGGAAACCTGTTCGTCGTGGCGGGCTGACACATCGGCGAGGGGGTGCTCGGGCCCGAAGCGGAGGTGGTCGGCGTTGAGCAGGATCGCGCCGGGCGGGAGGAGTGCAGGGCTGGCGACGGAGGCTTGGCCGAGCCTTTTCCCTGGCATGGTCGCAGTCTGGGATGGGCCCATTATGTTGACAACGTGGGCAACTATTTGTTGAGACTGCGCCCACGGTGGATTCGCGGGCGGCTCACGATGTTGAGCGTCGTCTGCGCGCTTCTGATCCTGGTGCCGATGGCCGTGGTGATGAGCCAGGTGATCTCGGAGGTGATCGCCGATGTGGCATGGCAGGACACCCAGCAGCAGGCGGTGTTGGTGGCGGCGGCCGTTCGCGCGGGTCGCCTGCCTCCTGTGATCAAGCCGTCGGTGTCCGGGGTCGATCTGGTGCAGGTCGTGAGTCCCAGCGGGCATGTGCTCGCTGCGTCCCCGGCGGCCGGCAGTGAGCCGATGGCGAAGCTGATAGCCCCTCCCGGCGGTTCGATGGAGGACGGCCAGACCTGCGCCACCGCTGAACCTGGCTGCCTGCGCATTACGGCGCTCCGGGCGGACGGGCCGCAGTCCGCGGTGGTCTACGCCGCCCGCCGTACCACGACGCTGACGTCCACCACGTTCGTCGATTCCATCGTGGCGGCGCAGGCCGCCGTCCTGGCCGCCGCCGTCGGGTGGATCGCGTGGGAGGTCACCGGGCGCATCCTGCGGCCCGTGGAGGCCGTCCGGTCTCAGCTCGCCACGATCACCCTCAACCATCTGAGCGATCGCATCGCCGAGCCTGAAGGCGACGACGAGATCGCCAAGCTGATCCACACCCTCAATCAGACGCTGCTGCGACTGGAGAGAGCCACCCACGAGCAGCGGCGGTTCGTGACCGACGCCTCGCACGAGCTGCGCACCCCGCTGGCCGGGCTGCGCGTCAAGCTGGAGGAGGCCCAGATGTACCCGCAGGACCGGGACGTGGACGGGCTGCTCGCCGAGGGCCTGGGCGACCTCGACAGACTGCAGGCGATCATGGGGGATCTGCTCCTGCTCGCCGGGCTCGAATCCAGCGCATCCACAGTTCGTGAGAAGGTGGACTTGGCGGACCTGACCCGTACGGAGCTGGGTCGGCGCGCCGATCGGGTTCCGGTCCTGGCGAGCCTGACAGAGGGCGTCACGGTAGAGGGGGTATCCGGCCAGCTCACCCGCATGCTGACGAACCTGCTGGACAACGCCCAGCGGCATGCGCGCGAACGAGTCGAGGTCGAGGTGCGCCGCAACAGAGGGCAGGCGGTCATGGCGGTCTGCGACGACGGCCCGGGGATCCCCGAGGCAGATCGCGAGCGGATCTTCGAACGGTTCACCCGGCTGGACACGGCCCGCAGCCGCGAGCACGGCGGCACCGGCCTGGGCCTGGCGATCGCCTCCGAAGTCGTACGCTCCCACTCGGGCACCATCGCCGTTCTGGACCGCACCTCCGGCGGCGCCTGCTTCGAGGTGCGCCTTCCCCTTGCGCCTTAGGCACATGTAGGGGAGGCCCTTCCTGGTCGTCCCCTGTGATCGCGTAGGTCTTGCCGTCCATCTGGGCCACCGCCATGGCTGTCGCACCGCTAGGGTGTCCGCCCGCGGGCGAGGTCAGCGCCTGCCCGGTTGCCAAGCTCCACGCGCGGACCTTCCAATCTCCGTTGAGAGTGACCGCGAGGGCCTGCCTGTGTGTTGCCTCGCTCACCGTTACGACGCCCAAGCGTTCCTTCGAGAACCAGAAAGGTTGCCCCTTGGGCTTGCCGGTGACCACGTCCCAGGCACGTGCCCAAGTGCCGGCGTTGACCAACGCCGTGATGCCGCCGCCCGCCTTCGTCACCACTGAAGCCTCCCTCCCTCGATCTCCTCGGCCAGATCCGTTCCGACACCTGTCAGCGGTTCGCCCAGCGAATGATTGGTCACGGGATTTCATATCTCGATGGACTCGCCCTGCTCATCCAAGCCGAACGCGAGGGGGTCGCCATCCAGTTCCCCGAAGGCCAGTACACCGACCCCTTTCATCCTCAGGCGGCCTGGGCGACGCGGTGGTTTGAAGGACGGCGATGGCCTTGCAGAGGTGGCCGGCTTTGGATGGGCTGCGGCGTAGCTTGCGGAGGATCTTCCAGCTCTTCAGCTGAGCGTTCGCGCGTTCGCCGGGCCGCGGAGCCTGGCGTGGGCGCGGTTGGCCTGCTTTTGGGACTCGGGCTTGTCGCGCTGAATCAGGTCCGGCACCGGTGCCGGGTCCGGCTCACCGATGGTGGTGCGGATCTTCTTGCGCAGCCGCAGCCCGGCGATGCCGTGCTCGCGCATCAACCGCTCCACCCGCTTGTGGTTGACCATCATCCTGGCCGCACGCAACTCGGCCGTCACCCGGGGCGAACCGTAGGTGCCCTCGTGCTCGTGTCCTCGTTCAAGGGGGAATGCCCGGTGCTGTTCCTGGATTAGTCCGGCCTCGGACACTCGTTGGTGGAGGAGCGCGCGAAGCGACTGGCTGTGAGGCACAATCTCCCCATCCAGGTCTGGCAGCGTCGATGACAGGAGGGACTTGTCACACCGCGAGCAGCAGGAAACGCCTCGGGTACTTCTTCGCGTACCCGCTCAGATCGGTCAACGGCGCACCCGATAGCGCAGGTGAAGGACCCGGTTGCCCCGAATCACCATGTCAGGATCCTCCAACAGGTGCTGCGCGTCGACCGACCCGAAGTAGCGCTTGCCGGACCCGAACACGACGGGTACGACGTCCATGCGCACCTCGTCGACCAGACCCGCGGCAAGCACCTGGCCACCGACGTCGCCGGCGGCGACCTCGACCATGCGGTCACCCGCAAGCTCCTGCGCCTTGGCCACGGCTGCCTCGACGCCGTCGACGAAGTGAAACGGCGCCTCGGGGTCCCAGCCCTCGGGCTGCGGCCGGTGCGTCACGACGACCACGTGGTCGATCCCGCCCGGAGGCTTTCCGTCCCAGCCGTCCGTCAGGTCGAAGACGTGGCGGCCGGCGATCGTGACTCCGATCTGGTCCCAGTACGGCCGGGTGTAGTCGTAGGACGTCTGCGACACCTTCACCTCGCCGCTCTCGTCCAACGGGACGTCACCGCTGGACAACCAGTCGAACAGCGGTCCGGGCTGGTCATTCTCGTCCGCGACGAAGCCGTCCACCGACACCGAGCTGTACATGACCACCTTGCCCACGGGGCTCTCCTCTGCTTGGGGGTGCCCCCAAATTAGCGTCTCGTGAGCTGTCGCTCTTGTAAGAAATCAATCGGCCGGCAGCGGCCAGCCGTCCAGCGCGTGGCCGGGATGTTCGCGCAGGAACCGCCGCCGGACTTCGACGTACCGGGTCGGCGTGAGCCCGGTGAACGCCCGGAACTCGTGGCCGAAGTGGGCCTGGTCGAAGTAGCCTGCGACACCGGCGATGTCACCCCAGTCGATCGGTCCGGCGGGGTTGATCGCGAACACGGTGGCGGTGAAGCGGTAGGTGCGGGCCAGCCGCTTCGGCGTGACGCCGATGAGCTCCTTGAACCGCTGCGCCAGATGAGTGCTGCTGACGCCGGCTGTCACGCTCAGGTCGCCGATCGCCACCGCCCCGCTGGTCGCCGCGATGACGCTGCTCGTATGGCGGACCAGCCCCAGACCGGCGGTCTCGCCCAGCCGTCGCATCAGCTCCTCCTCGAGCAACGTCAGCATCTCGTACGGCCCGGCCGCCGTGGCCAGCCGGTCTCGCAGCTCGGCAATGGCGGGCCGGCCCCAAACCTGCTCCACCGTCACCGGCCGGTCACACAGCTCGGCCGCGGGCATCGGCAGGAACGGCGCCAGCCCCCACGGCTTGACGTGCACGCCGACTGACCGGGTCTCCGGCGGATAGCTGAACTCGAAGGCGCGGGTGGGCATGGTGACCACGCAGCCGTCGGCGTACTCGGCCGTCTCGATGTCGGTGCCTGCGCGGATGCGGAACGGCGCCCCGAGGTTGACGATGAGCAACGCCGCCGGCATCGGCGGCAGCGTCAGCCGGGCGTACGGCGGCGCACCCTCCAGGTAGTAAAGGTCGTCGATCAGCCCGTCCAGCGGCGGTCGTGGCACTCTGGACACGTACTCCACGCCCACAGTATCGCCGACACCCCCGCCGGCATCGCGCGCCGGGATGGTCCGGATGCTGGCCGCCGACACCACGCTGTGGAGCGACAACGTCTGGGTGGCCGACTCCCCGGGTCGAATGCGATCAAACGATCATTGATCGCCTACGACCACTCAACGTGACGGCATCCCTTGGCATCAATCTTCTGGAGGCCGTGCCCGGGGACGATCGCCGGCCTGGTACTCAAGACGGTGCGCGAGGCGCGAGACGTGCCTGTGACGGGTGACTCGTGCGCGGTCGGGGTCAAGGATCGGTGGATCCTGTTCGCCTGTTCCAGGAGCCCTCTTTACCAGCGATGGCGTAAACGTACCAAGAGGAGGGATTCGCGGAACGGAGGAGCGCCTGATGGATGAAGTGGACGCCGTCGTCATCGGTTCTGGAATCAACGGTCTCGTCGCCGCGGCCGAACTGGCCAAGGCGGGCTGGGCGGTGGCCCTGGTCGAACGTAACCAGGACGTCGGCGGCTTCATCGCTACCGAGGAACGCACCCTCCCCGGCTACCTGCACGACACCTACTCCTCGTGGCACCCGCTCTTCGTGTCGGGCGGGGCCTACGCGAGTCTCGGCGAACTGCTGCATCGGCACGGCTTGGAGTACCGCAACACCGACGACTGGGTCGCGGCCAGCGTGGCCGACGACGGCTCGGTCACGCTGGCTCACCGGGACCCCGTCCGGACGGCCGCCGAATTCGCGCACGAGGCTGACAAGGACGCCTACCTGGACTGCCTGAACCGGCTCGGCCAGGCCACGGGACCGATTGGCGGGCTGCTCGGCGCCGAACTCCGTTCCCCCGCTCTGCTGCGGCACGCGGCGGGCCTCATGCGGTCAGGCGGCCGTACCGGGCTGGAGGGGTGGCTGCGCTCGGTGACCGCCAGCGGCCGGGGGTGGGCCCGCGAGCAGTTCCGCGGAGATGAGGTGGACCACCTGTATTCCCCGTGGCTGCTGCACGCCGGGCTGTCCCCCGACCATGCCTCAGGTGGCTTCATGCTGCCCCTCTTCGCTGCGACCTTGCACGGGTTCGGGCTGCCGGTGGTCGCCGGAGGCGCCGGGCGGTTCCTCAACGCCTTCCGATCGCTGTTCGACTCCCTCGCCGTCCAGGTCGAGACAGGCACGACGGTCGAGCGCGTGATCGTCAGCGGCGGTCGTGCCGCCGGGGTGACGGCCGGCGACCGCGTCATCCGTGCCCGGCGTGCTGTAATCGCCTCCGTGACCCCGACCGCCCTCTATGGCGCTCTTCTCCCTGAAGGATCGGTCGACTCCAGGTTCCGTGAGGAAGCGACACGCTTCCGGTACGGCCGGGCGGCTATGCAGATCCATGTCGCGCTGTCCGAGCCGATCGGCTGGCGGGACGAGCGCCTCAGCCGGGTACCGCTCATCCACCTGGCCGACGGCTCGGGCAGCATCGGCATCGCGTGCGCGGAGGCCGAGGCGGGCCTGCTGCCCAGGCGGCCCACGGTGGTCGTCGGCCAGCAGTACCTCCTCGACCCGGGCCGAGTGCCCGAAGGCACCGCAGCCCTCTGGCTGCAACTTCAGGAGGTGCCCTTCGCGCCCCGCGGGGACGCGGCCGGCGAGCTGGACACCTCCCGGGGCTGGACCCCCGAGCTGGCCAGGGGCTATGCCGACCGGGTCCTCGACCGCATCGCTCAGCATGCTCCCGACCTGCGCGACAAGGTCCTCGCCCTGGATGTCATCACCCCCGTCCAACTCACCGCTCACAACCCCAACGCGGTCAACGGCGACCCGTACGGTGGCGCAGGCGATCTCGACCAGAGCTACCTGTGGCGCCCCCTGCCCTCTTCAGGTCGGCACGCGACCGATGTCAGCGGGCTCTGGCACATCGGGGCCTCCACCCATCCCGGAGCCGGCCTGGGCGGCGGCTCGGGCCACATGGTCGCCACAGCCCTCACCAAACCACGCCGGTTCTTCACGCGCGCCCGCTGAGCCGAGCACGGGCCGGCCAGCCCCCGTCGCCACTTTCCCTCGTAGGCGAGGGCGCACCATGGGGGAAACTGTCGCCGGAGAGATGGTCCACCCATTCAGCGCATTGCAGGACCCACCGCACCTCATCGATCAGGCATTTCGAGCGACTGGCGTTCAAGGCCGGTTTTGCCGCCCATCCGGCTGCATGATCTCCGACACGGCGCTGCCACCCCTCGGTCTCCCACCCCTCCCGCGGAATTGCCCTGGATCGACCGCCTGACGAAGGATGGCAGCTCACGCCGATGGACCGTGCGAGCCCCGCACTTTGCCGGAAAAGCGTCGCCCCGCGATAGGCCGAACGATCGAGAATTCGCAGGTGAAACCCTCTCGGGGTGTTAGTCGAGGGCGTCCTTGACCATCCGCCAGTCCACGAACTTGAAGTTCGTGACCTCACGGTCGCCGTCCCCTGGTGTGTCCGCCCCATCGTGTACGACCATCAGCCCCTCAGGGAAGGCACGGCCGAGCGGGGCGCTGATGACCATGGCCCCGTCGCTGGACTCGGCCCCGTCCGCGCGTCGTCCCGGAGCCACCCGGAACTGGCCCACGTGCTCGCCGGAGCGGCGGTCGTAGGCGGCGAAGGTGTCGTCGCCCTGGCTGGAGGCCAGGAGGTAGCCGCGAGAGCCGTCCTCGTAGACCGTCAGGCCCTCCGCGTCGGCCGACAGGTGTTCGCCGCCGTAGCCGCGGTCCTGGCCTGGTACGCACTCCTCGGTGGCCGGGTCGTAGGTGTCCTGCCTGCCGTACTCCCTGACCTTGTCCATCAGCGCCGGGCGGCCGGTCAGGTCGGCGGGCAGGCGCCAGATGCCGACGTCCTCCTGGGCGGCGTACAGGGTGCCGCGGTCCGTGACCATGCCCTCGACCTGCGCCAGCTCGCCGGGCTCGCCGCAGGGGGTCCAGGTGGTGCCGTCGGGGAGGGGGAAGGTCGCGGGCAGGTCCAGGGTGCGGACGCGGCGGTAGGTGACCTTGCCGCCGGGGGCTGCGGCGAGTTGGAGGAGGCCGAGCGTGGTCCGGTGGCGGCGGCTGACGACGACGCTGGTGCCGCTGACGGCCAGCCCGTACGCGGTCTCCGCCTCGTCCACCTGCTCCTGCGTGGAGTTGAAGACGAACGGCACGGAGGCGTCGGTGACGTCGGTGAGGGGCGGTCGCCCGGCGGCGGCCTTGGCGGGGTCGATGGCGTAGACGCGGAGCTGGTCGCGGCCCCGGTCGGAGGCGACGGCGAGGTCGGCCTTGGCGCCGGTGGACAGGCGGAAGCCGTGGACGAGGTCGACGTTGTTGAGCCGTCCCGGCTCGTGGTCGGGGCCGGGCGGCGGTTGCGCGGGGATGTGCTGGAGCTGGGCGCCGGTCAGGGAGTAGGCGTACAGGCCGCCCTCCTTGGCGGTGGTGATCACGACGCTGGTGCCGGGGTGGGCAGGGTGCACCCAGATGGCCGGGTCGTCGCCGTTGGCGTGGCCGCCCGCGTCGTCGTCGTACAGGGGCGGCGTCTCGGCGGAGGCGGTGACCGTTCCGACGGAGGGGGCGCCGGTGAGGGGGGTGGCGAGCAGGAGCGCCGTGGTTAAGATCGCGCGCACAGGCATGAGCCGCATGGTCGTGGAGCATAGTGAACGTAGGGCGAACGTGTCGCGCATAAGTCAGCATGTCTATACAAACAGATGACATTGAGGTACAACCAGGGCGAGCCCGTTGGTCTTGGAGGTGTCCTTATGAGACGTACCCCGATCGTGCTGGTCCTGCTGGGCGCGCTGGCCGTCACCGGCTGCTCCTCCTCGGGGGGACAGAGCGCCCCGCCCGCCTCCTCCGCGACCGCCGCGGCAGGGGGCGGCGGCAGTTTCGCCGTCATCACCCATGGAGCGCCCGGCGACTCCTTCTGGGACGTGGTCAAGAATGGCGCCGAGGCTGCGGGCAAGCAGTACGGCGCGACCGTCACCTACCAGGGTGACGGCGACCCGGCCAAGCAGTCGCAGCTCATCGACCAGGCCGTCTCCGAGAAGGTGGACGGCATCGTGGTCTCCATGGCCAACCCCGACGCGCTGAAGGAGTCCATCGGCAAGGCCGTCGCGGCGAAGATCCCGGTCGTGACGATCAACTCCGGGGCCGACTCCTCCAAGGCGTTCGGCGCGATCACCCACGTTGGCCAGTCGGAGGACGTGGCCGGGCGCGGCGCGGGCGAGCAGCTCAAGGCGGCCGGCGTGACCAAGCTGCTGTGCGTGATCCACGAGGCCGGCAACGTCGGGCTCGACCAGCGCTGCAAGGGCGCCGAGCAGACGCTGGGCGGCACGGTCGAGCGGCTGCAGGTGGACGTGAGCAACCTGGCCGACGTCACCTCCAAGGTCGCCGCCAAGCTCCAGTCGGACAAGCAGGTCAACGGCGTGCTGGCGCTCAACCCGGCGATCGCGACGGCCGCCAGGGACGCGATCAAGGACGCGGGCTCGCAGGCGAAGCTGGCCACGTTCGACCTGTCGGCGGACGTGGTGACCGCGATCAACGACGGGGAGATCCTGTTCGCCGTGGACCAGCAGCAGTACCTGCAGGGCTACCTGCCGATCACGTTCCTCACCCTGTACAAGTCCAACCTCAACACCGTCGGCGGCGGCCTGCCGGTCAACACCGGGCCGGGGTTCGTGACCAAGGACAACGCCGCGCAGGTGGCCAAGCTCGCCGAGGCGGGGACGCGGTGACGCTGGCGCCCACCTCGATGTCGGACGAGCGGGTGGCGAGTGTCGGGCTGGCCCGCCGCCTGCTCATCAGGCCGGAGCTCGGCGCGGTGGTCGGGCTGGTGGCGGTGTTCGTGTTCTTCGGCGTCCAGTCGCCGGTGTTCCGCTCGCCGGACGGCATCGCCAACTGGCTCGACCCGGCCGCCACGCTCGGCATCATGGCGGTCGCGGTCGCGCTGCTGATGATCGGCGGGGAGTTCGACCTGTCGGCCGGTGTGCTGACCGGCACGAGCGGGCTGATCCTCGTGACACTGGCCACCCGGTACGGCCTGAACGTCTGGCTGGCGATGCTCGTCGGGCTCGTCGTGGCGCTGGCCGTGGGGCTCGCCAACGGGCTCGTCGTCACCAGGACCAGGCTGCCCAGCTTCATCGTGACGCTGGGCACGTTCCTGATGTTGCAGGGCATCAACCTCGGGGTGACCAAGGCCATCACCGGGACGGTGCAGGTCAGCGGGCTGCGCCGGGCCGAGGGGTTCGAGGTCGCGAACGCGGTGTTCGCCGGGACGATCGAGATCGGCGGCACCTCGTTCCGGGTGGCGATCCTGTGGTGGATCGTGGTGACCGCGGTGGCCACCTGGGTGCTGATGCGCTCCAAGGCCGGCAACTGGATCTTCGCGGTGGGCGGCAACGAGCAGGCCGCCCGCGCGGTGGGCGTGCCCGCCGCCCGTACGAAGATCACGTTGTTCATGACGACGGCGTTCGCCGCCTGGCTGGTCGGCTCGATCCTGGCGCTGCGCTACACCTCCGTACAGGCCAACATCGGCATCGGGCAGGAGTTCATCTACATCATCGCCGCCGTGATCGGCGGCTGCCTGCTCACCGGCGGGTACGGCTCCGCCATCGGAGCCGCCATCGGCGCGGTGATCTTCGGCATGGCCGACAAGGGCATCGTGTTCCTGGGCTGGGACGCCGACTGGTTCAAGTTCTTCCTCGGAGGGATGCTGCTGCTGGCGACGCTGGCCAACCGCCTGGTCAGGCGGTACGCCGAGGAGGTGAGACATTGACCCCGCAGACGAACGCGCAGACGACTCCGCGGACGGCCCCGCAGGCGATTCTGGAGACCAGGGGCATCGGCAAGACGTTCGGCTCGGTGCTGGCGCTGCGCGAGGTGTCGATGGGCGTGGCGGCCGGGCAGGTCACGTGCGTGCTCGGCGACAACGGCGCGGGCAAGTCCACGCTCATCAAGATCCTGTCGGGGGTGCACCAGCACGACACGGGCTCGTACCTGGTGGACGGCGAGGAGGTGCGCCTGTCCAGCCCCCGCGACGCGCTCGACCGCGGCATCGCCACCGTCTACCAGGACCTGGCGATGATCCCGCTCATGTCCGTCTGGCGGAACTTCTTCCTCGGCTCGGAGCCCCGCAAGGGCCTGGCCTTCGACGTGGGCAAGGCCAGGAGGGTGGCCCGCGAGGAGCTGCGCGCGATGGGCATCGACATCCGCGACGTGGACCAGCCCGTCGGCACGTTGTCGGGCGGCGAACGGCAGTCGGTGGCCATCGCCAGGGCGGTCTATTTCGGCGCCCGCGTCCTCATCCTCGACGAGCCCACCTCGGCGCTCGGCGTCAAGCAGGCGGGCGTGGTGCTGCGCTACATCGCCCGCGCCCGCGACCGGGGGCTCGGCGTCGTCTTCATCACCCACAACCCCCATCACGCCTACCCGGTGGGGGACCGGTTCCTGCTGCTCAACCGGGGCGCGAGCGTGGGGGAGTACGGCAAGGACGAGATCACCACGCAGGAGCTGACCACGCTCATGGCGGGCGGGGCGGAGCTGGAGGAGCTGGCGCACGAGCTCGGACGCGAGTGAGTTTGGCGGACATTTGACGGATCGGGGCGGTCGTCCCGACGGCTGAGCAGGCAGGAACATCTCGGCATGCACTGAGAGAGCCGGGGGACGACCATGACCACGATGATGAGCAAGCACGTCGTGCTGGAGAGGGCGGCGCAGGAGTTCGCCGACGCCAACGCCAAGCGGCCCTTCATCTACGAGTTGCCGCCCGAGCAGGGCCGCGAGGTGCTGGAGAAGCTCCAGTCGGACCCGAACGTGCCCAAGCCGGAGATCGACGAGGAATGGATCCAGGTGCAGGGCGGCCCGACCGGGGTGATCCCGGTGCGCATCGTCAAGCCCAAGGGCGCCACGGGCACGCTGCCGGTGATCTTCTACATCCACGGCGCCGGGTGGGTGTTCGGCTCCGCGCACACGCACGACCGTCTTGTGCGGGAGCTGGCCGTGCGCTGCGAGGCCGCCGTCGTCTTCCCCGAGTACGACCGCGCGCCCGAGGCCAGGTACCCCACCCAGATCGAGCAGAACTACGCCGCCGCCCAGTGGGTGATGGAGCACGGCCGGGAGAAGGGCCTCGACGCCTCCAGGATGGCGGTGAGCGGCGACTCCGTCGGCGGCAACATGGCGATCGTGCTGGCCATGATGGCCAAGGAGCACGGCGACGTGCGGCTGCTCGGCCAGGTGCTGTTCTACCCGGTCACCGACGCGAACTTCGACACCGAGTCGTACAAGCAGTTCGCCACCGGCTACTACCTCAACCGCGACGGCATGAAGTGGTTCTGGGACCAGTACACCGACGACCCCGCCCAGCGGGCAGAGCCGCACGCCTCGCCGCTGCGGGCCCCGGCCGAGGCGCTGCGCGGCCTGCCGCCCGCGCTGGTCATGAACGGCGAGGCGGACGTGCTGCGCGACGAGGGCGAGGCGTTCGCCGGGCGGCTGCGCGAGGCCGGCAACGACGTGACGGCGGTGCGGCTGGCCGGGATGGTGCACGACTTCGCGATGGTGGACCTGCTGCGCGACACGAACGCCAACAGGACGGCCATGGAGCTGGCCACCAGCACCTTGCGACGCTGGCTTCATACTAAGTAAAGGCGCCCGGCGTGGAGTTGTGGCCCGGACGGCCCCGGGGACCCTTATTACCTCACCGGCCAGCGGACCGCCCCGAGGCGGGCGGTCCGCTTCCGGGGTGGCCCGCAGGGCCGCTTCCGGGCGGTACGCACAGGGGAGCGGCCCGGTCAGGGCGCTCCGCACAGGTACGCCGCCACGGGACCGCCATAAGGTGCGGCCCAGATTCCGCCCCCCGCCGAGGAGCACCCATGACCGCCATCGACTCCCGGACGCTGCCGATCGGCGCCGCGTTCGACCGCATGCCGTTCACCCGCCGGCATGCCCTCATCGGGCTCGCGCTGTTCATCGCGTTCGTCATCGAGTCGTGGGAGCAGCTCGCCCTCGTCTACGTCTCGGGCGACCTGGGCGCGAAGCTGGGCATCGACGAGGCGGGCATCGGGATCGTGTTGTCGGCGGTCGCGTTCGGCATGATCCCGGGGGTGCTGGTGTGGGGGCCGGTGGCCGACCGGCTCGGGCGCAGGCCGACGGCGTTCTGGTCGTTGCTGGCGTACGGGATCATCGCGCTCGCCTCGGCGTTCGCCCCGAACGCGGCGGTGCTGGTGGCGCTGCGGGTGGCTTCGGGGCTGGCGCTGGCCGGCGTGTACACGATCACCTTCCCCTTCTTCCTCGAACTGCTGCCGACCCGGCAGCGCGGCCGGGCCGCCGTCTACCTGTCGATCGGGTGGCCGATCGGCATGCTGGCCGCGATCGGCGCGTCGGTGGGGCTGGGCGGCCTGGGCTGGCACGTGGTGGTGATCGCCAGCGCGGCGGCGGGGTTGTGGGCGTTCGCGATCAGGGCGTGGGTGCCGGAGTCGCCGTACTGGCTGGCGGCGCGCGGGCGGCAGGAGGAGGCACGGGCGGTGCTGCGCGCGCTGGGCAGCCCGGACGCCGACGCCACGTTCACGGTGGCGAGCCGGCGCGCGGGTCGGCCGCTGGATCTGTTCAGGGGCGGGCTGGCCAGGATCACCGTGGTCATGCTGGCGCTCAACTTCGTCTTCAACTGGGGGTACTGGGGGCTGCAAACCTGGCTGCCCACGCTGCTGCAGGATCGCGGCCTGACGTTGTCGGCCTCGCTCGGGTTCGCCGCGCTGAGCGCGCTGCTGATGATCCCCGGCTACGTGAGCGCGTCCCTGCTGACCGGCAGGTTCGGCCGCAAGAGGGTCTTCCTCGTGTACGTGGTGGCGGCGGTCCTGGGCGGCCTCTGGTTCGCCACCGCCTCCTCCATGACCGGCCTGTACCTGGGCAACTTCGTCCTGTCGTTCTTCAGCATGGGCGCGTGGGGCGTCTGGAACACCTGGAACGGCGAGTTCTACCCGACCGCCCTGCGCGGCACCGGCTATTCGTGGGCCACGGCGGCGCAGCTCGTGGCCACCACCGTGGCGCCGTCGGCGGTGGGCGCGCTGCTGGCGAACGCGACCGGCTTCACCGCGACCATGCTGATCATCAACGCGTTCATGGTGGCCACGGCGCTGCTGGCGGTGCCGCTGCCGGAGACCGAAGGGCGCGAGCTGGAGTGATTCTCGGCGTCGCCCTCGGGCAGGCCGCACCGGTGGTGGTGGCGGTCACGGACGACTCGTCCGGCGGCGCTCCGAGCTGGCCGGTGGCCCGCGCCGCCGCCCGTACGGCCGTGCGGGCCTGCGTGGCGGTGGACCTGTCCGGGGTGAGCACGGCTCCCGTGGCGGCCATCCGCGTGGGCGGCCCCTGCCCTGAGGCGCTGCGGCCGGTGGTCGGCTCCGGCGTGGCCACGATCGTGCGCGGCGGGCACAGCGTGACGGGGCGGCCGCTGGCGCCGCTGGACACCGAGGCGGTGCGGCGGTTCGCGGCCACGTGCGGGCTGGCCGACTTCGCGGTGACCGCGACGGGGTCGCCCATGTTGCCCGAGCATGAGCTGGAGGTGGCGGCCGTCATCGCGGCGGAGGCGCCGGGGGCGCGGATCACGTTGTCGTACGAGTTCGGGCAGCCCGGCCTGCGGGAGCGGGAGACGGACACGATCCGCAACGCGGCGCTCGGGCCGGAGGCGGGGCGGATCGCCGACGACGTGGCCAGGGAGTTGCCCGGGGTGCCCGCGTACTTCGCGCGGTCGGGGAGCGGGCTGGTGTCGGCGCATTATTTCCGGCGCTTTCCGCTGGTCTGCGACCTGGGGGCGGCGGCGAGCCTGGCCCGGGGGCGCGCGGCCGCCGCGGCGGAGGTCCCCGATGAGGTGGCGGCCGCGTTCGGGGCGGTGCTGGGGAGGCCGGAGGCGCAGGTGGAGCGGATCGTGCAGGCCCGGGGGCGGGCGGAGCTGGACCGGGTGCTCCAGGACGCCAGGGACGAGGCGCTCACCCGGGTGGTGAGCGCGGGCGCCGCGCCGGGGTCGGCGACGATCGAGGAGACGACGGTGAACCCGCTGTCGTACCTGCCGGACGGGCTCTATCGGGTACGCGTGACGGCGGGCGGTCTGCCGTGGGCCGGTTGATCGACCTCGACGGGCTCGGCCGGTTGTCGGCCGGGTCGCGGTTGTTCGCGACGGGGGCGGCGGAGTCGTCGTACAACCTGGCCTTCGACTGGGCCAGGTCGGTGGTCGGGCGGGGTGTCGAGCTGGTGACGGCAGGGGAGCTGCCGCCGGGCGCGCTCTGCGTGGCGGTCAGCCTGGTGGGCTCCACGACGGCGCTGGGCGAGCAGTTGCCGGCCGGGGACGAGCCCGAGCGGGCCGTGCGGGCGCTGGAGCGCAGGCTGGGGGAGCGGGCGCAGGCGGTGGTGGCGTTGAACCTGGCGGCGGAGAACGCGCTGGTCCCGCTGATCGCGGCGGCCGGGCTGGGGGTGCCGCTGGTGGACGGGGACGGTACGGGGCGGGTGTTCCCGCTGGTGGAGCAGACCACGTACATGCTGGGCGGGATGAGCCCGGCTCCGCTGGCGCTGGCGGGCGGGTCCGGGCAGCTGGTGCTGCTGGAGACGGCGGCCGACCGGGTGGAGGAGCTGCTGCGGCCCGTGGTGTTGTCGGTCGGCGGGTGGGCGGTGGCGGCGTGCTATCCGATGGCGGCCCGCGATCTGGCCGGGGTGCTGGTGGCGGGGACGGTGAGCCTTCTCATGCGCGCCGGCGAACCGGGGGCGCCACGGTCGGCCGCGGCCCCGTACGGGGTACGCACGCTGTGCAGGGGGCGGATCCTCGCTGTGGAGGGCAGCACGGGTCACGGCGCCGACCTGGCGCTGCCGTCGCTTCCGACGAGCATCGTGCTGCGGGAGCCGGAGGGGCTGCGGCGGCTGGTACGGCTGGAGGCGCACAACGAGGTCGTCCTGGCCCTGGCCGACGGGGCGGTGGTGGCGACGGTGCCGGACCTGATCTGCATGATCTCGACGGCCGATGGGCTGGTCGTGGACGTGGACAAGGCCGAGCCCGGCCTGGAGGTGGACATCATGGTGGTCAAGGCCGCACCGGTGTGGCACACGGAACGGGGACTGGCTCTGGGCGGTCCGCGCGCGTTCGGGATCCCGCTGTGAACCGCAGGGGTGTTCCAGGTCTCGCGGTGGGGCGGGAGGCGCCGGTCACGGTGGCCGAGCTGGTCAACGCGGGGCCGCTGGCCGGGGCGCGCATGTACGGCGCGGGCGAGAACCCCGTGCGCGGGGTGCGGATCGTGGACGAGCCGTCGGTGTTCGGGACGGTCGCGCCGCACACGGCGGTGGTGCTGACCGGTACGGCGGCCAGTGGCGGCTGGGCGGTGGAGATGGCCATGCGCCGGGCCTGGGAGCAGGCGGCGGCGTGTGTGATCGCGCCGTCGGGCGGGCTGAGCGAGGGTTCTGGGGAGGTGCTGGCGGAGCGGCTCGGCGTGACGCTGATCTTCGTGGATGAGGATCCGCTGGTCGTCGCGGTCCGGGTCGCCTCGGCCGCCGCCCGCCCTGATGCGGCCCGTACCCAGCTCGTCGCCCGCTGCGCCACCCGTCTGGCCGAGGCGGGGGCGTCGGCGCGGCGCGTGCTCGGGGTGCTGAACGCGGAGCTGCCCGGCACCTCGGTGGCCTTCCACGACCGGTACGGCCTGCACCTCGCGGGCCGCCGCGACGCCGCCGCCCCTGGCCGGGGCGGGCGGTGGACGGCCGAGGTGGTGGTGCCCGACCAGGAGGACGGGGTGCTGGGCACGCTGGTGGCGGCCGGATCGTCGCGTTCGCCTGGCTGGCCGTCGGTGGTGCGCACGGTGCTCGGCCTGGCGGTGGCGCCGATGATGGCCTGGGCGGCCCAGGAACGTCTGAGCGCCTCCCGCGACTTCGCCCTCCAGACCTCCCTGGCCGACCGCCTCCTCACGGACACTGAGGTGGAGGACGACAGGGTGATCGCCCTGGGATGGCCGGTCCGGGGATCGCTCACCGCCTACCACGTGTTGCCCCTGGCGGGGACGGGCGACGCCGCGCGGGCCCAGGCGCTGATCACCGCCGCGCTGGGCCAGGTCCCCGTGATGGAGAGAGGCGGCGGCTGGGGGGGATGGTCGGCGACGGCCCAGGACGAGCTGACGGAGAGCCTCCAGGGCTGCCTGAGGACGATGCCGTGGCCGTGCGCGGGAGGTGTGGGGGCGACGGTCGAAGGGCTGGACGCGGTGGGGGAGTCGTTGCTGGGGGCGCAGGCGGCGGCGTTCGTGGCGGGAAAGGGGACGGTGGCCAGGGCCGACCGGATGGGGCCCGCCGAGCTGCTGGGCGCTCTCCCCGCCGGTGCGCTGCGGGTCCCCGCGGCCGTCGTGCTGGATCCGCTGCTGAGGATCGACAGGGACGGCACGCTGCTGGAGACGCTGGCGGCGGTCCTGGAGGAGGGCGGCGCGCTGAAGGCGGCCGAGCGGCTGGGCGTGCACCGCAACACGATCACGACCCGCCTGGATCGCATCAAGTCGGCGGGGTTCGATCTCGACGACCCCGCCACCCGTCTGGCGCTCCAGCTCGCCTGTCACGTGATGCGGCGTTGATCGTGGCATGCTCGTAGACATCTGGAAAGGAGGCCCTCTTTGCACCGAAGGCTGCTGGCTGTCAGTGACCTGCACGTCGCCTACCCCGAGAACAGGGCCATCGTGGAAGCGCTGAAACCGGTCACCCCCGGAGACTGGCTGCTGGTGGCCGGCGACGTCGGGGAGAGGCTGGCGGACATCACGTGGGCGCTGCGCCTGCTGGCCGGCCGCTTCGAGCGGGTGGTCTGGGTGCCGGGCAACCACGAGTTGTGGACCAGGCCCGACGAACCGCTGGAGCTGCGGGGCGTGGAGCGCTATGAGCACCTGGTGAGCGTGTGCCGCGAGCTGGGCGTGCTCACGCCCGAGGACGACTATCCGTTATGGGAGGGAACGGGCGGCCCGGTGCGGATCGTCCCGCTCTTCCTCCTGTACGACTACACGTTCCTGCCCAAGGGCTATCCCACCAAGGAGAGCGCCCTGGCCTACGCCCACGAGACCGGCATCGTGTGCACCGACGAGTACATGCTGCATCCCGACCCGTACCCGACCCGCGACGCCTGGTGCCGCGCCCGGGTGGAGCTGACCGAGCGGCGGCTGGCGGAGCTGGACGACGGCGTGCCGCTGGTGTTCGTCAACCACTATCCCCTCGTCCGCGAGCCGACGGACATCCTGCGCTACCCCCAGTTCGCCCAGTGGTGCGGCACCACCGCCACGCGGGACTGGCATCGCCGCCACCCCACGGCGGCCATGATCTACGGCCACCTGCACATTCCCCGCGTCACCTGGCATGACGGGGTCCGCTTCGAGGAGGTCTCGCTCGGCTACCCCCGCGAGTGGCAGCCCCGCCCCGGCGATCGCAGCCTGCCGCGCGAGGTGCTGCCGCAGGACTAGAACGTCGTCGTCATGCCGCCGTCCACCGGAATGGTCTGCCCGGTGACGTAGGAGGACAGGTCGCCGGCCAGGAAGACCACCAGGCCGGCGATCTCCTCGGGCCTGCCCCAGCGTCCCAGCGCGGTACGCCGCCGCAACCACGCCCCCCACTCCGGGTCCGCCTCCAGCGCGGCGTTCACCTCGGTCGCGAACGTGCCGGGCGCGACCCCGTTCACGGTGATCCCGTGCCGCCCCAGGTCGGCGGCCAGCGACCTGGTCAGGCCGTCGAGCCCGGACTTGGCCACGCTGTAGCCGATGTCCCCGGCCCGGCCGAGGGTGCCCATGACGGAGGTGATGTTGATGATCCGGCCGGGCGCGCCGCGCCGTACGAGGTCGCCCGCGACCAGGCGGCTCAGCCCGAACGCCGAGACGAGGTCCACTTCGAGCAGGCGGGTCAGCTCCTCGGTCGTGAACTCCTCCATGCCGCGCCTGTCCCGCTGGCCCACGTTGTTGACCAGCACGTCCACGGGGCCGCCGCGCTCGCTCACCTCCTCCAGGGCCCGGGCGGCCGCGTCGAGGTCGGTGACGTCGAAGGCGGCGTACTCGGCCTCCAGTTCGCGCGCGAGTCCGGCCAGGCGGCCCGGGTCGCGGCCGTTGAGCACGACCCTGGCTCCGGCTCCCGCGAGCCCGCGGGCCATCTCCAGCCCGAGACCGCGCGCGGACCCGGTGACGAGGGCGGTGCGCCCTTTCAGCGAGAAACCATTCATGTCTTCCTCCCTACCACTGAAACACTCGTTTCAGTGTGAAAGGGTAGCGGGGTGCCGGATTCACGTCGATCCCAGCTCCTGACCGCCGCCTACGACTACGTCCTGGAGCACGGGTTGTCGGACATGTCGCTGCGGCCCCTGGCGAAGGCGACGGGGACGAGCCCCCGCGTGCTGCTGTACCTGTTCGGCTCGAAGGATGAGCTCGTGCGGGAGATCCTCGCGAAGGGGCGGGAGGAGCAGTTGCGGCTGGTGGCCGGCGTCGCCGCGGCCGGCGGCGGGTTCGAGGAGGTGGTGGCGCGGGTCTGGGCCTACGTGTCGGCGCCGGAGCAGCGGGCCACGATCCGGCTGTTCTTCGAGGCGTACGTGGCCTCGTTGCGTTCCGAGCCGGGGCCGTGGCGCGACTTCGCCCGCCGGTCGGTGCACGACTGGCTCACCCTGCTGATCGACGCCCAGCCCGGCGTGCCCCGGCAGCAGGCCGAGGCCCGCGCCACCCGCACACTCGCCCAGCTCCGGGGCCTGCTGCTGGACCTGCTGGCCTGCGACGAGCCGGACCGCCTGCCCGCCCCTGACCCCGCCTCGTAACTCCTGTCACCTCAGCGCCGATCCCCGTGATGGAGGGATGACGGTGCGCATGGGAAGATGTGCGCCGCCGGAGCGGGAGGAGCGTGGCAAGTGCGCGTTGTGGTGAGGGTGAGCGTGGCGGTCGCGATGGCCGTGCTGGCCGCGGGTTGCGGCGGATCGAGCGCTTCGCCCCCGTCGAGCGCCCCACCCCCGTCGAGTTCCCCGCCCGCCAAGGGCGCGGTGGTGTCGCTCACCTTCGACGACGGGCTGGAACGCCAGGAGCAGATGGTCAAGGAGCTCGCCGAACGCGGCCTGACCGGCACCTTCTACGTCCACAGCACCCGGGTCCAGGCCCCCGGCTACCTCACCCAGCCCACGCTCGCCCGGCTGGCGCAGGCGGGGAACGAGATCGGCGGCCACACCCGCACGCATGCCCGCCTGCCCGGGTTACACCCCGACGAGCAGCGCAGGGAGGTGTGCGGCGACCGGTCGGGGCTGGAGGCGCTGGGCTTCGCCCCGAGGTCGTTCGCCTTCCCCTTCCACGAGGTGAGCGCGGCGGCCGAGGCCGTGGTGAAGGAGTGCGGCTACAACAGCGGCCGGGGCAAGGCGGGCGTCGCCGCCGAGGAGCTGACCCCGGCCGACCCGTACGACCTCAACACCCCGCTGTCGATCGGCTCGCGCACCACGCTGCCCGAGGTCCAGCAGTACGTGCTCGCGGCCGAGCAGCGTGAGGGCTGGGCCATCCTCGTCTTCCACGACTACTGCGACGACTGCGGCACGCTGGGCGTCAAGCCGCGGATCTTCACCGCGTTCCTGGACTGGCTGAAGGGCCGCCCCGTCGCCGTCCGCAACGTCGGCGACGTCATCGGCGGCGGCGTGCGGCCCGTGCCGCCGCTCAAGCCCCCGTCGGTGGCGATCAACGGCTCGCTGGAGAACTACTTCGGCAAAGAGGGACTCCCCGACTGCTGGCAGCTCGACGGCAGGTCGGCCACGGCGACGTTCGGCCGGGTGGACGAACCGCGCACCGGGCGCTGGGCCGGCCGGATCAAGGTGACCGACGGCGACCCCGGGCGGCTCAGGCTGGCGGTCAGGCAGGACGACGGCGAGTGCGCGCCCAAGCCGGGCACCCTGTCGGTCTGGTACACCTCGACCGCGCCGGTCCGGTTCACCGTCAGCCGGCGCTCGGCGGGCGGGACGTGGTCGGGCTGGAGCGAGGGCCCCGTCCTGCCGGCCGCGTCCACCTGGCGGCAGGCCACCTGGACGCCGAAGGCCGCCGGAGCCGCGGGCATCAGCTTCGGGCTCGTGCTGGCCGGGCCGGGTCAGGCCACCTTCGACGACTTCGCGCTGCGCTGAAGCACGTTCGCGAAGGCGGCCAGCGCGTACTCGGTGTGCGTGCGCTCCCGTACGAGCGGGGCCGTGCTGAGCAGCGCGGCCCTGAACCCGGAGTCCGTCAGCGCGCGCCGCGCCCTGTTCGCCGCGTCCGCCCAGTCGCCCGGCGGGTAGAGCGCCTCCTCCGGGAGGATCTCCGGCAGCGCGCCCACGGCGGGCGCGATCACCGGGCACTCCCGCACCAGCGCCTCCGCGACCGACATGCCGAACGACTCGTCCGTCGTCGTCGAGACGGTCAGCCCGCCGTTCGCCGCGATGGCCGAGTAGAGGCCGGGCATCAGGTCGTAGTCGACCCGCGGCAACCAGCGGGCCGAGCCGAGCGCGCGAGAGGTGGCGAGCTTGGTGGTCAGGGCCTCCACCTCGCTCACCGGCGCGGTGTAGCCGCCCACGAGCAGCGGCGTGACGCCGGGCTGGGCGGCCGCGATCCGGTCGAGCAGGTCGGCGGCGGCCCGCCAGCGCTTGTGCCCGTCGAGCTTGCCGATCCAGGCCACGGGGGTGGTCTCGAGGGTGGGCGGCACGGTGTCGGCGTACCAGCGCTCGTCCAGGCAGTTGGGCACCACGCTGATCGGGGACAGCCCCAGCGCCCCCAGCTTGGCCCGCATGTACTCGCTCACGGTCACGATGTGGTCCGGCTCGACCGCCAGCTCGCCCAGGTACGACAGGTTGGCCGTGGTCGTGTGCACCTCGAGGATCAGCGACCCGGGGGAGCCCGCGCGCTGCCAGGCCGTCAGGAAGCCGGGGCTGTCGATCACGACGACGACGTCCGGCGCCGCGTCCCTGATGGCGGCCTCGCGGGCCTCGTCGGTGGCCGTCACCCGGGCCACGCCCGGCGGGAAGTGGGCGACCATGCCGTGGTCGGACTCGTACAACACGCCGATCTCGAACTCGGCCGAGAAGTGCGTGTAGCGGTTGAGCAACTGCGTGGACACGCCGCCGATCACGCCGTACCGGTAGCAGAACAGCACCTTCATCGGCACTCCAGCAGCGTCAGCAGCCCCTCGCGGCCCTTGCGCAGGACCCGCTCGGCCATCTCCGAGTACGCCTCCACCCGGCACTCCCAGGTGTTGCCCGCCAGCCAGGGCCCGACCTCGGCGAGGTCGAGGGCCGAGCCGGCGACCTCGGGGATGGCGGCCACGAACTCCGCCGCCGACTCGGTCACCCGGACCCCCGGATAGTCGGCGCACTGCGGGAAGTAGGTCGTCAGCACCGGCAGGCCGAGGTGCAGATACTCATACACCTTGATCGGGTCCACCGCGTCGGCCAGCGCGCCGTTCTTGAACGGGATCAGCGCCAGCGCCCAGCCCGCGCTGTGCTCGGCCAGCTCGCGGTGTTCGAGCAGGCCGAGCAGGCGCACGTTCGGCGGCAGCTTGAGGTCCGGGTTCTGGTGCCCGGCCAGCTCGAAGGTGCGCTCCGGGTGGGCGCGGGCGGCGCGGATCAGCAGGTCCCAGTCGAACCACTTGTCGGTCAGGTGCCCGAAGTAGCCGATCGTGGTGGCGTCGGCCCGGCGCGGTGCCGTGGGGGAGGGGAAGGCCGGGTCGAGGGCGTTGGCGTTGACGCTCACCCTGCGCCCGCCCAGCGTCTCCATCTTCCTGGCCAGCGGCGCGGAGACCGCGGTGACCACATCGGCGTGCGCGACGAGATAGCGCTCGTAGCCGGGGTGGTACCACTTCGCCATGCCGATCTTGGCGAACTCCTCCCAGTCGTCGCGGGCGTCGTAGATCGTCACCCAGCCCTGCGCGGCGGCGTGGGTCAGCGTGCGCACCATCGTCTCGTGCGGGAACGAGGCGAACAACATCTTCCGCTTGCCGCCGAAGTCCGCGGCCAGCACCTCGTCCAGCAGCCGCGGCGTGATGTCGATCGGGCTCTGGAACAGCAGCGGGTCCGGGTGCGACGGCAGCGGGTCGGTGGCGCGCCAGCGGTAGTAGTTGAAGAAGACCGGGCACTCGCGGTCGAGGTAGACGCGGGTGAGCCGGATGGGCCGGTTGCCCCGGGCCTCCTGCACGAAGGTGGTGCCCGAGAACATCAGCACCACCTCGTCGCCGGGGGCCGCCCTGGCCCGGTCGATCCACTCGGCCAGCCTCGCCCTGAAGTCCTCCAGCGGCGCCGGGGCCGTCGGCGCGGGGGCCGATGGCTTGATCATCACGGAGACGGCCGGCGGGATCGCCGCGGGCGGGGCGGCGGGCGGCGCGGGGTCGGGGCGGCCGGGATGGCGTAGCTGCCGGTAGACCGACAACATGCGCCACGCCTTCGAGGAGCGGATCCGGGTGACCTGCTCGCGGTAGTCCGACAGCCGGCCGGTCACCGTCTCCAGCTTGGCCTGCAGCCGCTCGTTGTCCTGCCGGAGCTTGGCCTCGTTGCCGGTGAGCTTGTTCATGCGCTGCTCGGTGAGCGAGTGGCGGTGCCGTTCGCCGTTGTAGACCGTACGGAGCCGGGCCAGGGCCGCCCGGTCGGACTGGAGCTCCTCCTCCAGCCCGGTGATGCGTTCGCGCAGGCCGAGCAGCTCCCGCGCGCGCTCGGCCCCGGCCGCCCGCAGGCTCTCGCCGTGGGCGCTCTCCGTCGTGCGCAGCTCCTCGGCCTGGGCCCTGACGATGGCCCGCAGCTCGTCGCGCTGCGCGGTCACGGTCTCGGCGCTCTCGCGCAGCGCCTCCAGACCGGAGGTCAGCCCCTGTACCGACTCCAGCAGCCGGCTCCGCTCGGCCTGACCGGCCTCGGCCGCCTCGCGCAGCAGGCCGATCTCGCCGCGCGCCGCTCCCAGGTCGGCACGGAGCCGGTCGCGCTCCTCGCGCAGCGCGTCCCGCTCCGCGGCCATGTCAGCGGCCCTGTCGTTTGCCCTGTCGTTTGCTCTGTCGTCTGCTCTGCCGGCGGACAGGCCGGCGGACAGATCGCGGACGGTGTCCTGGAGCTCCGAGAGCCGGTCGAGGACCGCTTCCCCGTCTCCGGTGCGCGCCTTCAGCTCGGCGTTGGTGGCGGTGACCTCGCGGTAGAGCTGGTTGGCCCGCGACAGCTTGTCGCGCAGGTCCTGTAAGCGGCGCTCCAGGTACTCCTCGCGCCCGAGGAAGTCGGCCTCCTCCGGGCTGAGCAGGAACGCGGGCACACCCTTCGGCGTCTTCCTGCGTACGGCGACCGCGGCGATGTGCCGATCCAGCACGGTCAGCTCGCGGACGTCGAACAGGGGGGCGAGCAGGCGGCGGAACCCGGCGCGGTAGAAGGTGCGGCGGTGGTCGTGGTGCGGCATCAGCCCGTGGGGCACCGAGATGAGCAGCGTCCCACCGGGCGCGAGCACCCGGTGCAGCTCGCCCAGCACCGCCGCGGGCTCCGCCACGTGTTCGAGCAGTTCCCCGGCGACGGCCGCGTCGAAGCAGCCGTCGAGGAAGCCGAGGCGCTCACCGTCGCCGCGCACGAAGGCCAGCCTGGCGGCCTCGTCGGGGGGCAGTTCCGCGGCCTGCCGCGCGGCGAACGCGACGGCCTCCTCCTCGACGTCGACGCCGGTCACGCGGTCGCCGCGGCGGGCGGCGAGGATGGACAGGGTCCCCTGGGAGCAGCCCAGGTCGAGGATCCGTCCCGAAGGGAGGTGATCCAAGATCCAGTGCAGCCGGTTCCTGGTCAGCGCCTGGGTTTCGGGATCGACATCGATCCCGTTATAGGCAAAATGGACGCGATCGTGGTTCATGTTGGGCAGGGACCCCTGGGGATGATCAGTGAGGGCCCGACACTACCATTTCTGTAAATAGCCGTTAAAGGCGGTAAGCAAGGTGCGTTTGTTGCATAAGTTCATCATCCCGGCGATCGCCCTGTTCACGGTGGCCGCCTGCACCTCGCCGGAGCCCCCCGCCGCACGGCGCCCCTCCGGGGGCGCCGCCATCCAGGCGCCCCTCGGCCTGTTCGAGGAGACCGTCCCGGGCCTGCGCCTGAACGACAAACTGTACGTGCCGCTCGACGCGCTGTCGGAACGCCTCGGGCTGACCGTCTCCACCGGCTCGGACGGCGTGGCCAGGGCCGAGTACTTCGAGGACGACACCCCGCTGATCGACAAGCACGACCCGCGCGGCCCCTGGCTGCACTTCGCGAACGTGGACGTCACCACCTGGCGGCGAATCTCCATCGGCTCCGACGGCATCCCGGCCAGCACGTACGACTTCGGCACCTTCCAGTACCCGGTCGAGGTCGTCCAGTACGGCATGGAGAACTACAGCAAGTGGGTGGCCACGGGCGACGAGAAGTACCGGCCCAAGGCCGAGACCGTGGCCCGCTGGCTGCTGGAGCACCAGGACGCCAAGGGCGGCTGGCCGGTGCCGTTCGCCTACTCCTACCGCGAGGGGCTCGCGGGCGAACTGCCCGCCGGCTGGTACTCGGGCATGGCGCAGGGCATCGGCGCGGCCTTCCTGGCCAAGATGTACGACAAGACCAAGGAGTCCCGGTACGGCAAGGCCGCCCTGGAGGCGCTGCGCCCCCTGCGCACCGAGGTGGCGGACGGCGGCGTGCTGCGCAGGTTCGAGGGCCGCCTCGACTTCTACGAGGAGTACCCCACCCCGACCCCCACCCACGTGCTCAACGGCTACCTGTTCGCCCTGATCGGCGTGTACGACGTCGGCGAGCTGATGGACGACAAGACGGCCAGGGAGATGTTCCAGCGCGGCCTCAAGACCCTGGACCGGATGTTGCCCCTGTACGACCTGTCGTACCGGACCAGCTACGACCTGCTCCACTACACGCGCACCCCGGCGACCGCGCCCAACCCGGCCCGCTGGGACTACCACTCGCTGCACGTCACCCAGTTGTCCGCGCTGGACGCGATCACCGGCGGCCGCTACGACGCGATCGAGCAGCGCTGGCTCGGCTACCTCGGCGGCAAGGCGCTTCCCGGCAATTAGCTATAAAGTCACGTGACCGATCTTGGGAGGTTTCGAGGGATGCGCCGTTTACGACGTGTGCTGTGGATCTCCCTGGCCGCCCTGGTGCTCCTGGGCGGGTTCGGCGCCGGCGGGCTCTACTTCTACCAGGCCAGCCTCGACGGCGACATCGTCCGCGCGCCCGCCGCCCTGCCCACCTCGGCGGAGGAGGAGAAGAAGCGCCCGCAGCCGAAGCCGGGCCTGGGCGAGACCTGGCTGCTCGTGGGCACCGACCGCAGGGCCGAGGACGCCACCACGGGCAAGGCCGCCAAGGGCGAGCTGTGGCAGCCCGGTCAGCAGCGCACCGACACGATCATGCTGGCCCACCTGTCCGGCGACGGCGGGCACGCCGCCGTCGTGTCCATCCCCAGGGACTCCTGGGTGAGCATCCCCGGCCGGGGCAAAGCCAAGATCAACGCGGCGTTCTCATGGGGCGGCCCCGCGCTGCTGGTCAAGACCATCGAGACGCTCACCGGCGTGCGCGTCGACCACTACGCGGCGATCGACTTCAAGGGGTTCGCCACGGCCGTGGACGCGGTGGACGGGGTGGACGTCGAGGTGGCGGACACCGTGCGCGACACCAACAGCAGCGTCACCTGGACGGCGGGCCGCCACCACCTCAACGGCGAGCAGGCGCTGCTCTTCGTGCGGCAGCGCTACAACCTGCCCGGCGGGGACTTCGGGCGGATCAAGCGCCAGCAGGCGCTGCTCAAGGCGCTGTCCGACCGGGTGCTGAGCGCCGGCACCCTGACCAACCCCGCCAAGGTGGACGGGCTGCTGCGCGCGATCACCAAGTCGATCACCGTGGACGACGGCGTGACGGCCGGCCTGCTCAGGAGCCGCCTGGCCGATCTGGCGGGGCTGGACGACTCCGGCTTCCTGACGATGCCGACCCGCGGCACCGGCATGGAGGGCGAGCAGAGCGTCGTCTACCTCGACGACCGCAAGACCCGCGCGCTGAGCGAGGCGATCAGGACCGACCGGGCCCGCCAGTACATCGAGAAGGCCGGCACGGCCAACGCGGTGGATGAGGTCTCGTAGTCACCCTTCCGCGCCTGGAGTGTCACTCTTCTGCGACGCTCCAGGCGCGTACGGTCCAGTCCATGCCGCCCGAGACCGCGGCGGTCGTGCCGCCGACCTGCCCGGTGGCCAGCGCGTACACCGGTCCTGCGTGGCCCGTGATCGGCCTGCCGACCGCTCCCCCGGTGCGCAGGCTCCACACGCGCAACGACCGGTCGTCACCCGCCGACACCACCCGGTCGCCGGCCACGGACAGAGCCCGCACCCAGTCGGTGTGACCGGCCATCGGGGCGCCGACGGCCGTGCCGGTGATCAGGTCCCAGCGGCGCAGCGTACGGTCCTCGCCCGCCGACACCGCGACGGGCCGCCCGTCCACCACGCCCGTGGCCACCGCGAGCACGACGCCTTGGTGACCGGTCAGCGGCTCCCCGATCGGGGTGCCGTCGGCCACGTCCCAGATCCGCAGCTCGTGGTCCTCGCTCGCGGAGACCACCACGTCGCGCCCGTTGACGACCGCCGGGGCCAGCGCCCTGATCGGCTCGCGATGCGCGGACACGGGCGGCCCGGCGGGATCGCCCGTCGCGGCGTTCCACCGGTACAGGCGCCCGTCCGCGCCTCCGGAGACGATGACGCCGCCCGCGATCGTGACGGCGTTGACGCTGCCGCGATGCCCGGACAGCGGCTTGCCCAGCGCCGCGCCGGTGTCCAGCCGCCACATCCGCAGGCCGCCCTCCGCGTCGCCGCTGACGGCCACCGGCTGCCCGGCCACGGTGCCGGTGGCGATCGCCGTGACCTGCCCGGTGTGCCCGAGCAGCGGCGTGCCGATGGCCCGGCCCGTCGCCGGGTCGGACATCCTGACCGTCTTGTCCACCCCGCCGGAGACGGCCACCGTCCGGCCCTTCACGGTGGCCAGCGCGACCGCCTTGACCCCGCCGGCGTGCCCGGGGTTGCCGGGGGCGAAGGGACCGGCGCTCCACTTGGCCAGGTCCCACGTGCGCACGGACTTGTCCGCGCCGCCGGAGAAGGCCAGCGGCGCGCCGTTCACCACGGCCGCCGTGACGGTCGTGACGAACCCCGTGTGCCCGGTCAGCGGAGTGCCCACCGGCCGGCCCGCGCTGTCCCAGCCGCGGATGACGCCGTCGCGGCCCGCGCCCAGCACCGTCCAGGACGCGCCCGTCTGGATCGTCGCGAGCGAGATCACGACGTCGGGCAGGTCCTGGACCACGCTCACCTTGTCGGAGCCGAGCTCCCAGATCCGCACGGTCCTGTCGTCGCCGGCGGAGACGATCGCGCCGGGCGTGACGGCCAGCGCGCGCACCCAGTCGGTGTGCCCGGCCCGGGGCGGCCCCTGCTTGCCGGTCGTCAGGTCCCAGGACCGCAGCACCCGGTCCTTGCCCGCGCTCACCGCGACGGGCTTGCCGCCGACGGTGGTGGTGGCGACGGCGAGGACGGCGCCGGTGTGTCCGGTGAGG
>NZ_JBHSPA010000011.1:339274-365707 GCF_042656245.1 Nonomuraea insulae | reverse complement strand
TGCTCGCGCCAGAACACGACGAACTCCCGCAGCAGGCGCGGCAGGTCGAAACGGCCGTCCGGCAGCACGAAGCTGTGCGGATCGGCCTTCACGAACCGCTCCGTGCGAGCGCCCAGGACCCGTAGCAGGACCTCCCGATAAACCGGGTTGGCAATCTCCAGATCCCTGATCCCTCGGATGAGACCCAGATCGTGAACGTAGGAGACGTCATCGTCGAAGGACGTGTCCATGTCTGGCCACATTCCCGCCAGGATGGGTTCGATCACCCGTTCCACCCGTGGTTCGCGCAACCGCGCCACGAGGGCGTCCAGATGGGTGGCGCGCGCCCGGATCAACCGCTCCTTGGCCTCATCCACCTGTGCGGTGTTGATGGTGCCGCTCACCTTCATGTCGACCACGACCTCGTTGGCGAGGGCGTTGACCAGCCACGGTTGTCCCTGCGTCAGCTCGAAGACCCGATCCACCGCGTCCTTGGTGAACTCCTGCCCGGTCGCCTGCGTGTGCTGGTCGTACAGCTCGGCGATCTCGTCGGTGGTGAAGTCGCCCAGGCGAAGCGACTTGGCGATGATGTTGAACGGGCTGGCGGGGTTCGTCCGGCCGGGGTCGCCACCCGAGGCGACCTTGTAGTCACGCAGGTCGCGCAACCCGCACAGAGCCACGGACGTGGGAAACGGCCGACCCCCCGGCCGCGCATTGTGACCGTCGCGGAGCTGGCTGAGAATGCTGACCATGCTGTTGCCCTGGAGAGCGTCGATCTCGTCGAGGAACAGCACGATCCTGCGCGGGCTGCGGTGGCACCACTCGGTCAGCGCCGAACCGAACCGGGTTCCCGCCGGAGCCTCCGGCCAGGGGTCCGGCGGCAGTAGTTCCTCTGGCCATCCCGCCCACTCGGTGGCCTGGCGAAGGGACTTCAGCAGAATCGTCTCCGCGGCGGCATAGTCGTCGCCGGCCGACTTGGCACGCTCGCAGGAGAACATCAGGGCGACGGTGTCGCCCTCGGCGGTCAGCTCGGACGCCAGCGTGCCTAGCGCGGTCGTCTTGCCGGTCTGCCGGGGCGCGTGCAGCACGAAGTAGCGATCCATCTCGATGAGCTCGCGCGCCTGCGGCAGCCGCTGCGTGGGGGGCAGCATGTAGTGATGCTGGGGGCCGCATGGGCCGGTGGTGTTGAAGTATCTCGCTCGGGGTGGCCGCATGGTCACAGTCTGCCACTTTCCTGACGCTCGCGTCCGGTCAACCGGAACCATACCGATGCGCCGTTCTCGTCGTGTTCGAATCCCCACGCGTCGGCGAGCATGTCCACCATCCACAGGCCGCGACCCGTGTCGTCGTCGAGAGCGGGGGCGCGCACTACGGGGGCACTGGTGGACGAGCCGGCGTCGGTCACCTCCACCTGGACGGTCGTACCCATGCGGAGAATCTGGATCGTCACCTTGCCGGTGGGGACGCATCCGGAGTCGGAGTGGGTGATGGCGTTGGTGACGACTTCGCTGAGCAAGAGGAGCGCGTCATCGAGGACAGGTGCGGGAACGCCGAGAGACAGCAGGGAGCGCGCCCAGTCGCGGGCCGCGGGAACGGATATTCCCGTCGCCGGGAATTCTCTGAGCCCGGTCATGTGCGACGCTTTCGGGAATGCTGGATCGGTCCTGTCACGGGGAAGCTGCCCTCTCATGCGCTCACCTCCGCGGCGATGAGGAGTTCGGTGCCGTTTTTGCCGAGCATCTCCAGCACCGGGTCGCCGGCCACGGGCATGACCAGCGAGACGGCGATACCGCGGGCGTGCAAGTCCCAGCCCAGGCGGGTGAGGTGACCGTATCTTTCGTACTCTTCGCGCTCTGTCATGCCTCCGCCTCCCGGCTGCTTACCGGCGTGTACGGCTGAGCGCTGAATAACGCTGTCGGGTTATTCAGACTCGACCGACGAATGTGGTGGGCAGGCTTCTGTGTCTGCCGCTGAAAAGAAGGTGTTCGTTCAGCGTGCCTTCTCGGTGGCGCAGCGGGCGACCAATTGCCCAGGCCAAGACAGCATGACTAATGACAGATGCCGGTCAGGTGTGGTTTAAAGGTGTCATCGACTCCAAGAGAATTTCCGTTTTTCTCTAATAAGAGGGGAAATGTCATGGACGTTGTGCCGTCTCTCAACCCGGAGTCCCCTCGCGTGCGGTTCGGCGCGGAGATGCGGCGACTGCGGGAGGTCGCAGAGCTGTCCCAGGCGGCGGTGGCAGCCCGACTGGGGTGCACGCAGACGCAGGTGTGCAGACTGGAGAAGGCGACCCGAACGCCCTCGCGGTCAGACGCCGAGCGGCTGGACCTGCTCTTCGGCGCGTCCGGGGGCATCTCCTTCGCCAGGCTCTACGAGCGCATCGTCACCCAGCCGGGCAGTCCGCCCTGGTTCCGGAACTGGGCTGAGGAGATCGAGCCCAGTCTCCTCGTGCTGCGCTCGTGGGATCCCCTGCTTGTTCCGGGCCTCCTGCAGACCGAGGCATATGCCCGGCACATCTTCAGCCATGGGCCACAAATCGCGCCTGAAGAGGTAGACGAACGTGTCGAAGCCCGGATGCGGCGGCAGCGCATCCTCGATCGGAAGGAACCGCCCATGCTGCTGATCCTCCTCGACGAGGGCGTGCTGTTCCGTAGTCTCGGTGGTCCAGAAGTGATGTGTGAGCAACTGGATCATCTGCTGAAGAAGGCCCAGCGACCTGGCGTTTTCATCCAAGTCGTTGATCGGGAATGCGTAGCCGGCTTGGCCGGGGCCTTCATGATCGCCGAGCTGCCGAACGACCAACCTGATGTCGTCAGTTCAGACTCGCCGACGCAGGCGCACATCACGACGGACCGTGATGTCGTGGCGTCCATTTGGCGGCGGTATGAGGCGATCAGGCTGTGGGCATATCCTGAGCGCGTATCCCTCCAGAAGATCGAGGAAGCGAGACGCGCATGGATCTGAGTGCCGCCGTTTGGCGGAAGTCATCGCGTTCTTCGGATAACGGCGGCCAGTGTGTGGAGGTCGCGACGAACCTTCCGGGAGTGGTCGCCGTTCGCGACAGCAAGGATCCGGATGGCCCCAAACTGTTCTTCAACCATAATGAGTGGAAGGCGTTCATTGACGGCGTCAGGGTCGGAGAATTCGACATCCGTTCCTAACTCCCATGTTGGCCCTCTGCCTCGCGTCGCGCATGGTGACGGGGCCGTGGCCACGTGGTGCATTGAGCAGGTAGAATGCAATTATCGCCATCAATGAACGGGGTGGTGAGATTTACTCCCGCTACTGCCATTCTGTCGTACTCGGCGAGAATGACTCCTCAGGGCTCTACAACGATGTGAGGAGCCAGTTCGGAGTCAGGCTCCGCAACCTCCAGTACAGATACCGGAACGAAGCCATTACAAGCGTCTACGACAGCGAACGGCTGGCGGCAGGTTATGCCTTCGACCGTCCTGCGGTGCATCAGCAGATCCTCAAGTCGGTTCGGCTCAAGCGTCCGGCCGGGCGAGCACTGGACATCGGGTGCGGGGCCGGCGTGTCCACTGCCGCGCTCACGCCACTGGCCGAGCGCGTCATCGGCCTGGAGCCCGCCCCGGCGATGCTCGTGCACCGGCGATCCGTCGCGCCATCCGCTCGATTCGTCATCGGCGCGGCGGAGGGGCTGCCGTTCGCCGCAGCGTCGTTCGACCTGGTCGCCGCCGCCGGGTCGCTGAACTACGCCGACCTTCCGCCGGCCCTCGCCGAAGTGGCCCGCGTCCTGACCCCGGACGGGGTCTTCCTCCTGTACGACTTCTCGAAAGGCCGGTCCTCGCCGGCAGGTGACGCACTGGCGACGTGGTTCACCTCGTTCGAGCGGCGGTTTCCATCGCCGCCTGGGTGGCGGCCGCTGGCCGTACAGGAGTTGCCTCTCGCCGGGACGGGGTTGCGCCTGCTCGACCACACCGACGTCGAGATTCCGATACCGATGACACTCGACGACTACCTCCGCTACGTGCTGGGCGAGGTCAGCGTGGACAGCGCCATCGCGCGCGGGGACGAGAGCGCCGAGCAGGCGCGCGACTGGTGCCGGCGGACGCTTGCGGAGGTCTTCCGGAGCGGGGAGATGACCGTGGTTTTCCGTGGGTACCTGGCCATGCTGGCCCCGGCCGCACGTCGCGAAACCGGTCAAGGCATGCCCTCATGAACCATGATCATGGTGTTGGTGCCGACAGGGTCGCATGCGCCACGTGCAGATTTCGCCCCGGACGGCCGGACAGTGATCTGAGCCCGGCAACGCTTCCTCCCTGGTGATGGGCATACTGGGCAGGCCGTTGAGAGACGAGGGGGACGTGGTGGCGAAGGTGGCAGTGGTTGAGGTGCCTCAGTGGCGCGGGTCCGGGGCCGTCACGGCGGAGCGGCTGAAGGAAGGGGCTCGGCTGCTTGCCGGCTTGGTCGGGGGCGATCAGCGAGTACGTGTCGAGGTTGACGATGATCTCGCTGCGACCGCGGCCAAAGTTCGTGCGGCCGTCGAGGGGGTTTCCGGTGAGCTGATCGTCACCGTCGGCGGGGACTGCGGTGTCGAGTTGGCGCCGGTGGCAGCGGCCCGGAAACGGTACGGGGATCGGCTGGTCGTCGTCTGGTTCGACGCTCATGGGGATTTGAACACGCCGGACTCCTCCCCTTCGGGGGCTTATCACGGGATGGTGTTGCGGGCGCTGACCGGCGAAGGACCTGCGGGGCTGGTGGCCGATGAGCCGCTGGATGCCGGGCAGATCGTGCTGGCGGGCGTACGGGATCTTGATCCTCATGAGGCGTCGTTCGTCGAGGGGCACGGAATTCGGCAGCTGCCGCCGGTGGTGGACCCGAGGGCTCTGGTCGAGGCGATCGAGGCTTGCGGAGGCGAGCATCGTGCTACGGCCGACGACTCCGTTGTCTATCTCCATATCGACTTCGATGTGCTCGACCCACGGTTCTTCGAGAGCGTGGGATGTCCTACGCCTGGTGGGCTGGTGGCCGATGAGCTCATTTCGCTGGTCAAGGCGGTGGGTGAGCGGTTCAAGGTCGTGGGGATCGGGCTCATGGAGTACGAACCGGGGCGGGCGGAAGATCAGGAGCTGATGAGTGTGATGGTGGCCGGAATCATGGAGGGATGCGGCCGGGGATGACGACTTAACGTGCAATTACGTCCAATCCCTATCGCATGCCGCATCCCTACCGTGTCGGCATGACAGAACCCGCCGCCGTCCCCCTTGACCTGACCCCCGCCATGATCGAGCAGCTCGGCCGCCAGGCCCTCGACCTCGTCGTCCGCCAGATCGCCGCGCTGCCCCACGCCCCCGCCAGCGATTACCGGACCGCCACCGAGCTGTCGCGGCGGGTCCACCGTCCTCCGGCCGACGGCCCCGGAGATTTCGCCGCTTTGCTGGAGACCTTCCGCCAGGCGGCGGGGCAGGGTGTGGACACCTCGGGACCCGGTTACCTGGCCTATTTCCCGGCGGGCGGCCTCGTCTCCGCGGCGCTGGCCGAACTCCTGGCCCAGGCTGCCAACCGCTTCACCGGGGTGGCACAGACCGCGCCCGCGCTGGTCGCGATGGAGGAGAGCGTGCTGACCTGGCTCGCCTCGCAGTTCGGCCTGCCCGCGAGCGCGGGCGGTCTGGTCACCACCGGAGCCTCGGCGGCGACGCTGTCGGCGGTGGTGGCCGCCCGGCACGACCGGCTGGGCGCGGAGTTCGGCGACGGCACCCTGTACGTCACCGAGCACACCCATTACTGCCTGGCCAAGGCCGCGCACATCGCCGGGCTGCCCGCCGGGTGCGTACGCGTCGTGCCCACCACACCGGACCTGCGGATGGACCCCGCCGCCGCGGCGGCCATGATCCAGGCCGACCGGGCGGCCGGGCGGCGCCCGTTCCTGCTCGCCGCGACGGCGGGCAGCACCAGCACCGGCACGATCGACCCGCTGAGCGTCCTGGCCGCCCTGGCGCGCGAGCACGACCTGTGGTTCCACGTGGACGCCGCCTACGGGGGCGGCTTCCAGCTCACCGGGCGCGGACGCGCCCTGCTGGAGGGGATCGGGGAGGCCGACTCGATCACCTTCGACCCGCACAAGAGCCTGTTCCTGCCGTACGGGACCGGTGTCCTGCTCGTACGGGACCCGGCCGCGCTGCGCGCCGCCCACGCGGGCGGTGGGCAGTATCTGCAGGACCTCAGCTCGGTCGAGGGCCTGCCCGACTACAGTCAGCTCGGCATCGACCTGACCAGGGATTACCGCGGCCTGCGGCTGTGGTTGCCGCTGCACCTGCACGGGGTGCGGGCCTTCGCCGACGCCCTCGACGACAAGCTCGACCTGGCCGCCCTGGTGTATCGCGAGCTTTCCGCGGACCCGCGCCTCGACGTGCCGTGGCCGCCGGACCTCACCGTCCTGCTGTTCCGGCTGCGGGACGGCGACGACGAGCGCAACCGGCGGTTCCTGGCCGACATCAACGCCACTCAGCGCGTCTACCTGTCGAGCACGACCGTCGGCGGTGTGTTCTACCTGCGGATGTGCGTGCTGAGCTTCCGCACCGGCAAGGACAGGGTGGAGGAGGCGCTGCGCATCATCGATGCCGCCACCGACTGACCGACATCCCCGATGCCGCCACCGGCTCACCGGCATCCCCGATACCCCCGCCAGCTCACCGATCTCCTCGGCGTCGCCACCGACTGACCAGCGTGATCGGCGTCCGCCGCCGACCTACTGATCGATCACGACAGGCCGCCCGCCGTAAGGCCGCCGCCGTCCCGGACGCCTCGCTGGTACGCTCCCGGCGTCACGCCGACCGCCCGGCGGAAGTGCCGTGACAGGTGCGACTGATCGCAGAACCCGACCGACACCGCCACCTCCGCCGGGGCGACCCCCTGGGCGAGCAGCGACTTGGCCCGCCGCACGCGTAGCTGTAGGACGTACGCGTGCGGCGGCAGCCCGTACGCGCGGCGAAAGGCCCGCAACAGCGCGAACGGCTCCGACCCGGCCGCCGTGGCCAGCGTGCCCAGGTCCGGCGGGTCGGCCGACGAGGCGTGCAACAACTCCCTGGCCAAAGCCGCGGCACGGGCGCCGGCCCGGGGGCGGCGGGTCCGCACGCGTCCCGTGGCATAGCGGTCGATCAGGCGGCCCAGCAGCACCCGCAACATCGAGTCGGCCAACAACCGCGCGCCCTGCTCGGCCGCGCGATGCGCCACCAGCAGCAACCGGCACGCCTCCTCATCGTCTGCCGCCCGCGACGGGAATGACGGAACGACGTCGCCGGCCCCGGCCTCCCTCGCGATGGCCTGCACCTGCTCCGGCCGGGGGTAAAGGACCCGGTACGACCATCCGTCAGGGGTACGCGCCCGCCCGGTGTGCACCACTCCGGGGTCAATCATCACGATCGACCCGACACCAGTGCCCTGTGTGCCCTCTGGAAAGCCGATCTCCTCCACGCCCTGCTCGACGGTGCCGATGGCGTACGTGTCGTGCAGGTGCCGGCCGAAGGGATCGCCGGTGAAGGTCGCCGACATCAGGTCGACGCCGCCCCACAACGGGTCACGCCAGTACCGAACCGCGCTCATGCACCTACGGTATCGAGGACGCCTATCGGCAGACGGTCCCGCCTGCCTCCCCGCAGGAGCCGGCCACACTGGCGATCAGGGAGGTTGGCGGCCAAAGGGTATCCCTCGGCTTGAGAGACGGAGAAACGCGTGGCGACGTTCGTCCTCGTACCCGGCGGTTGGCACGGCTCCTGGTCGTTCGAGGCGGTGGTTCCGCTGCTGGAGCGTGCCGGTCATGCCGTTCACGCCCTGACCCTGACCGGTCTGCGGCCAGACGACGACAACGCGACGGTCGCGACCGCCAACCTCGACACGCACGCCGACGACGTACTGCGACTCCTCGATCGCACCCACATCACCAGCGCGACGCTGGTCGGCCACAGCTACGGCGGGATGGTGATCGCGGCCGCCGCCGATCGCGCTGACGGCCGGATCTCGCGGCTGGTGCATCTCGACGCCTACGTACCGCGCGATGGCGAGTCGTGCTGGTCGTCAACGACCGAGCGCTACCGGGAAGCGTTCGCCGCCGGCGCTGCGACCACCGGCTACGCCGTCCGACCGCCGGCCGGCGGCGATCCGCGCCGCCGTCCCCATCCCCTCGCCTCGTTCCTGCAGACGATCCGGCTCACAGGCATGCTCGCCCAGGTCCCCCGCCGCGAGTTCGTCTACTGCTCAGGCTGGGAGCACCGGACGCCGTTCGCTGAACTCCGCACCCGGCTCCAAGCCGATCCCGGTTGGCAGGTCCACGACCTCCCGACCGGCCACGACGCGATGCATGAGGCCCCGGAGGCGGTCGCTGCGCTACTGCTCGGCGAACGCGTCGACGCACAGATGACAAACCTGCCGGATCCGACCAACTCATGATCGTTGAGAGGTGGTCATGGGCCATTTCCATAGATCATCTGAATAAGCTGGTCATGTAACACTCCTCGCGTAGAGAGAAGTGACCATGAGCGAAGCTTCCGGCCCCGTGGACCACAAGCAGGACGCGCTCGACATACTCGCCGCCGCACACAACACCTACGACGGCAGAAGCGACACCCCCAATGCGATGGTCGAGCTCATCGCCGACCAGATCCCCGCGATCGTCCACGCCCTGCTGTACGTCGGCGATCAGCTTGCCAAGCGCGACGACGGGCGATGAACCGCTTCACGGACCGGCCGAGCGGCTTGATCCAGGTGACGCCGTTCAACGAACACGGAGTCCCCAGCGCAAGGACCGCCCGAAACGGAGCCTGGCTGTCCCTGGTCGGCGCTGTTCACTGGAAGATGCTCGCCGACCTCCTCGGGGCCGCCGGCAGCACCGCCAGTAACTGGCACGAGGAGAATGGAACAGATCGTGCAAGCTACGTCGCCAGTCAGCTCCGCCAGGACGCAAGATCTCGCGGTCCCGAGTAGTCAGGCCGGCTGAGGACTTATCGGTTCTCGTAGAGGCGGTAGGTGGCCAGGATGTTGAGCCGGTGCAGGTCACGGCAGAGGACGAGCATGCCCAGGCCGGCCGCAGGCTCCGCTGTCATGTTCAGCAACGCCAGACATGGCTGTTCGTCCCCATCGAACCTGGCAGTTTGGCGCGGGCCTGCCGATCATGAGTGCCGTGTCCGAGCCGCCTTGTCCGGTCCCCACCGCGCTTCCTGCAACGGGAAGGGGCTGACGGGGAACTCGCCCACGTCCCCGCGACAGTAGTCCGTGTGGATGTGAAGATGCGTGCCCGCCTACGGGACGGCGATCAACAGGCCTTGGGCGAGCTTTTCGACGAGTACGCCACGAGCGTCTACAACCACGCCTACTGGGTGGTCGGTGACTGGTCGGCAGCCGAGGACGTGGTGTCGCTGACGTTCATGGAGGTGTGGCGATTACGGGAACGGCTCGACCCGGACGGCGGTTCGCTGCGCCCATGGCTGCTGGGAGTGGCCACCAACGTGGGCCGCAACCTGCGACGAGCCAGACGGCTGCACCGGGAGGCCCTCGCCAAGGTGCCCTGCGCCGCTCCCGTCCCGGATTTCGCCGATGAGGTGGTCGGGCGGATCACCGACGCGCAGCGACTGGAGAACACAGGACCCAGGACCACACCGGTCACGGTAAGGCCACAGCTCAAGTTCCCTTCCGTGGCTTTTCGCCCGGCGCGTCCGGCGTCGAGGCGGGAACTGGCCCTCGACCTGCACGCGGAAGACCTCGCTCCGCCCACCCGGCAGACCGGCTGGACACCCGGCCCCGTCGCCGGTTACACCAACGCCGCGCTGCCCCTGCTCGCCCAGGCCCGCGCCGTCCTGGCCGCGGCCGTCACCGCCGACCGAGCGGCTGGAGCCACTTGGGACGAGATCGCCGCAGTTCTGATGTCAGCCCTGACACCGCCGCCCGCCGCTACCGCAGCTGACGGCGAGTCGGCCCCGCGGTTCGGTATTCGGGACGGAAACGAGTCGCCGAGCTCGGGCTGAGATCCGGTCGCCCCAGACTCCACGAACGCACTCGCGATGGTGACAGCGCTCGCATTGGTGAGGTCCGGGGTCGAGGAACGACGGGACGACACGAAGCCGGTCGCTCAGGTGGAGAAGGGCCTCGCCCGCCGTACAAGCACGAGTCCGGCCGTGTAGACGAGGGCGTAGCAGAGGGGGAGCAGGGCGCCGGTCGCCGTGGCAGCGAGGCTGACGGCGGTGACCAGGGCCAGCAGTGTTGCGGCCACGGCGTACTCCCTCACGGCCGTGGCCGCCGCCGCGAGTACACCGATCGCGCCGATGGCGGCGAGCAGATCGGCGACCAACCAGGCGTCCAGCAGCCCCGCCTCTGTGACCAGGCGCAGGAGGGGCATGGGGAGTGACGGCGTCCAGATGTACGTTGGGCCGCCGCCGGCCAGGTTCGCGACCGTGGGGATCATGACGAGCACCAGCAGAACGCCTGCCGGAGACCTCAACGGAGGTTGGCCAGACGGTAGCCGTCGCCGTTCTGCCACAGCAGCCAGTCGCCCGCCGCCAGCATGACTGCCGGGCTCTTGTATCGCGTGCCGGTGACCGGATCGAGCAGGAACGAGGTGGCCCCAGTGTTGTAGGTGATGAGCCGGTTGCCCGCCGTCATCCAGGGAGAGACGCCCTTCTCCGGCGTCGGGACTCCGGGCAGCGCGGACACCGGCCCCCAGGAGTCGCGCGGCACCCACCGCAGCGTGGAATCGGCCACCCAGGCGAACCACTTCCCGGACGCCGCCGCGTACCACTTCTGGTCCGGATCGTCCATGCTCTGCGCGCGGACCCCCTCTGGTAGCGGATGCTCGGCCGTCACCCTCCCCGTCTCGACGTCGACGATACGCAGCACCTTGTCGTTCGCCCGGTCGGCGGTGAACACGTATGGGTAGGAGAACGCCACCGCCACCCCGCTCGCCGGGTCCCCGGCCTTGACGACCGTACCCACCTGCGCGCATCCCTTGGCCACCCAGGGTTGCCGCATGACGTCGCTGCCGACGATCACGCCGTCATCCACCCAGACCTGTCCCTGGGGGTCTGTGCCCTGCGGGCTGATCGTGCGCGTGGTTCCGTCCACCGTGCGGCACCGTTGGTCAGCCGCCGAGCCGTTCGGCTCCGTCCAGGTACGGAAGCCCGTGGCCGTCCCCAGCCCCGACCGCGCCGGGAAGCCGAGTTCCTCGGGCGTGCCACCACTCGCGCCCACCTCCGCCGCCCGCCCGTCGGGCGTCGCGCCCAGGACCGTCCCGTCGCTGCCCAGCGCTGCGGGCACGAACGGCTTGCCCTGCGCCGTGCGGCTCTCGACGTCCACGACGCTCGTCACGTTCATGAGGTGACGCAGGGCCTGTTCGAGGCGGACTCCGGCAGGGACGCGGATGTTCGCCTGGTCCGGGGTGGGCGTCACGGTCTTGGTCACGGTCGGCTCGGGCCACCTGGACACTGTCACCGTCGGCTCGGAAGGCTCGGTCGATGCGGGAGTCGGGGTCAGGTTCGCCGTCGATGCGGCGTCGCCGTTCCCGCCGTGTACGGCCAGGGGCACGGCCACCAGCACCGCCGTTGCCCCCGCTGCGGCGGCCAGCGCCAAGGCCCGCCTGTTCCTGCGGCGTGTGGCCACCGCCCGGTGGATCCGATCTGCCAGGCCGGGCGGCGGATCGTCCGGGGAAGGCTCGCTGAGCAGCGCGGCAAGACGGCGTTCCAGGTCATCCATGCTCGATCTCCTCGGTCTTGACGGCCTCACGCAACCGGGCGAGTCCTCGCGACGCCTGGCTCTTGACGGTCCCGCGGCTGCAGCCGAGTAGCCGGGCGATCTCCTCATCGCCGCGGTCCTCGACATAACGCAGCACCAGTACGGCCCGCATGCGTGGAGGCAGCCGGGCGATTCTGGAGCGGATGCCGTCGTCGTCCAGCAGGCGTTCCAGCCCCACGTCCTCCGCCGCGGGCTCGGGGGGAGCCGACACACTCACCTCACGCTTTGGCCGCCGCCAGCGGTTTGCCATGATGCGGACCATGGCAGTGCGGACATAACCTTCCGGGTCGTCCTTGCGTCTGATCGCACTCCACCGCAGGCCAGTTCGAGTGAGCGCTTCCTGCACCAGGTCCTCGGCGTCGTGCTTGTTCTGGGTCAGGACCATGGCGTAGCGATAGAGCGCCGGCAGCCGCTGCGCCGCGAATCTCTCAAACGTCGGGTCGTCCACTCGTACCTCCGGCCTCCAAGGACACTCCAGTCGGTCGGATGGTTGAGTGGCGACGGAATAATGCCGCAGACTTTCACCGTGCACGCGCTGCCGGCGCCGCGCGGATGCCGTGTTCTGCTCGGCGCGGTGCCAGGTCCGCGTCCGGCGAGCCCGGCGAAGTGAGTTCGGTGAGCAAGACCGGGGCCGGGGAACGACGGGACAGCCATTGGCGGTACGGGCTGCCAACGGGGGGACGGCCGGGAAGAGTGGTCAGGGTTGCGGCCCGGCGGGCGTGTGAGCGGGGCGACCTGTCGTTCCCGATCAGGCCTGATCCGGCTCCTTCACCGTCGCTCACGGGCGATGCGGCGTGCTGGCTCGGCATGTTGGCGGATCATCCCAGTCCAGAGATGTTCGCCATCTCGGCGGCCGCATGGGTAGCCGGGATCCGCACGGGCCGACGGATCCGCACGGGCCGACGGATCCGCACGGGCCGACGGATCCGCACGGGGTCGGCTCCCGTCAGGGCCTGCGACGCCGAAGGCGAGGGTTGCGCCTACAGGCACCTCAAAGAGAACTGCCCGAGCGGAAGCGAGGTCCATTCGGGGCGGGCATACGGGCCCACCGTGTAACCGGCCCACGGGTGGGTGCTGGGGTTGTCGGGGGTTCGAAAGGGGGCGTGAGCCCCCTGGGAGGCGCTGTCTGGAATCCCATGGCGCGTGGCGCCCCCGTTCATGGAAGACCGTGTGGTTCCGCCGGGTCTCCGGAGTCCCTGGGGTGGGTGGGGCGGCGGTGGAGGAGGCCGAACTTGGTCCACATGGCCTCGGCCGCCTCGATCGAGGTTCCCGTACGGGAAGGGTTGACGGCGGCCAGCTGGGTGACCAGGGCTTGGGCTACGGCTATGCCTGCCGTCAAGGAGGGGAAGAAGGCCTCGCCCTCCGCAGGGACCATCACCACTTCCTCCGCCGCGCTGGCCAGGGCTGGACTCGCCGCGTCCGTCAGGGCGAAGACGCGGACTCCTCGTGAGCGGGCCTCGTTGGCGGCCAGGACCGTGCTCTCGTACAGGCGCCAGAAGCTGATCGCGATCAGTACGTCTCCCTCTCCGATCACGGACATCGTGTTGGCCAGTTCCGAGTCTCCCGCCGAAACCGCCGTGACCGGGTAGCCGGCTAGGCGGGCGTTGTGGGCGAGGGCCAGGCCGACGGCGGCGTAGCTTCCGTCGGCGACGATGACCGTGCGGCGGGCGGCCGCGATGGCCTCCGCGATCGTGAGCAGGACCCGTTCGTCCAGGCGCCGGTTGAGGAGTGCGAGGCTGTCGAGGTCGCGGCGGAGGGAGCGGGAGCTGGGTGAGCCGGTGCCCCGGTGTTCGGCGGCGACCTGGCCGGCGCTGAGTGAGGACAGGTAGCGGGCGCGCAGCTCCTGCTGCAGCGCGGGCCAGCCGGCGAAGCCGAGCGCCTGTGCCGTACGGGTGACGGTGGCGACGTTGACGCCGGCGAGCTGGGCCAGCTCCCCCGCCGACCCGAACGAGGCCCGGCCCGGTTGTGAGAGCAGCAACTCCAGTACGGCGGCCGACTTCCCGCGCAACCCCCGCCCCGGCAGCCGACCGCGCAACCAGTCCTCAAAGCTGTCCGCACTGACGGCCTCAACGCCGTCCGCACGAATGCCCCCGGAGCCGTCCGCACGGGGACCCTCGGGACCGTCCGCGCGGAGACCCCCGGGACCGTCCACACGAATGCCCCCGGAACCGTCCGCACGGAGACCCCCGGGACCGTCCGCGCGAATGCCCTCGGAGCTGTCCGCATGAACAGCCTCTGAGCCGTCCGGACCGGCGCCGACGCTGCCCGTACGGGTCTGCGGGTCGTCCCAGTCGTCCGTGGCGCGACGCTCCGTCACACGACCCCTTCCTGGGTACAAGATCCCCGCTGAGGAACATGCTACGCGGTTGTAACAAGCCCATCATGCAAAGACCATTGCAATTTCATCATTTCGCACTATATGTTGCTTCGCAATCGACTTGCAGGGCCACGACCTGGGGAAAGGTGTGTTCGATGACCTTGTTGGCCCGTCTGGACCGGCTCCCGCTGAGCCGTCCGCACTACGTACTCCTCCTGATAGGCGGCCTCGGCTACACCTTCGACGGCATGGACTCCGCCGTCGTCGCGTTCCTGCTCCCGAGCGCCCAGGAAGCCTGGAGCCTGTCCAACGGCCAGCTCGGCTTCATCGGCTCGGCGACGCCGTTCGGGTTCCTGTTCGGCGCGACCGTGGCGGGGCTGCTCGGCGACCGCATCGGGCGCAAGAAGGTGATGATGTACGCGCTCGCCTTCTACGCCGTCTTCTCGGTGATCGCCGCGTTCGCCCCGAACTATGAGGTGTTCCTGGGCGCCCGGGTGCTGGCGGGAGCGGGGGCGGGCGCGGAGAGTGCGATCATCGCGCCGTTCCTGTCGGAGTTCGTGCCCGCCAAGCGGCGCGGCTGGTTCGTCGGCGCGCTGGCCGGGTTCTTCTCGTTCGGTTTCGTGATGGCGGCGCTGATCGGGCGGTTCGTGGTGCCGACGATGGATGACGGCTGGCGGGTGGCGCAGCTGGTCACCGCGCTGCCGATCGTGATGTTGCTCTGGTGGCGGCGCTCGCTGCCGGAGTCGCCCAGGTTCCTGCTGCAACAGGGCCGTACGAGCGAGGCCGAGGCGGTGGTCGCCGACCTGGAGCGGAAGGTCGAGCGGGCCACGGGCGAGGCCCTGCCGCCGGTGCCGGAGGCCGCCGTCGCCCCCGCGACCGAGACGCCGAAGGTGAACCTGCTGAGCGCCCTGCGGTTCCTGTGGAGCCCGGTGATGGCCAAGCGCACGGCGGTGATCTGGCTGGTGTGGTTCGTAATCACGTTCTCGTACTACGGCTTCTTCTCCTGGATCCCCACGCTGCTCGTGCAGCGCGGCATCACCGTCACCAAGAGCTTCGAGTTCTCGATCATCATCTACCTGGCGCAGATCCCCGGGTACTTCTCCGGTGCCTGGCTGTCGGAGCTGCTGGACCGCAAGAACACGATCGCGATCTACCTCGCGGGTTCGGCGGTCAGCGCGTTCTGGTTGTCGCAGATGGACACGCCCGTCACGATCACGATCGCGGGCGCGGTGTTGTCGTTCTTCCTGAACGGCACGTACGCCGGCGTCTACTCCTACACCCCCGAGATCTTCCCGACGTGGATCCGCGCCACCGGCACCGGCCTGTCGAGCGCGTTCGGGCGGGTCGGCAGCATCCTGGCCCCGACGATCATCGGGTTGTCGGCCGCGAGCCTGGGCTTCGCCGGGGTGTTCGGGCTGACGACGGCGGTGCTGGTGGCCGGGGTGGTGTGCGTGGTCGTGTTCGGCCTGGCCACCGCCGGGCGATCACTGGAAGAGCTGACGGAACCCACCGCTGAGGAGGCGGCCAAGTGAACGACCTGACGGAGCTTGAGGAGACGGTACGCAGGGAGCTGGGCGTGCGCCTGTTCACCGTGCTCGCCTGGGTGCCGGAACGACGGGCCCTGCGCCGCGTCCACAGCAGCCATCCCGAGGAGTACCCGGTCGGCGGCGAGAAGACCGTGGAGGTCGCCCAGGACTGGCTGGCCACGTGCGTCGAGGGACGGCGGCCGTACTTCGGCAGGGACAAGGCCGCCGTGCGGGAGATCTTCGCCGACCACGAGCTGATCGAGAGCCTGGGGTGCGGTTCCATCATCAACGTGCCCGTGATCGGGAAGGAGGGTGAGGTGCTGGGCGTCCTGAACATCCTCGACGCCGAGGGGACCTACGACGAGCAGTCGGTGGCCGTCGCCGAGACCATCGCGAGGAACGCCGCAGCCGCCGTCGCGACGAACACCGCAGACGCCATCGCGAAGAACGCCGCAGACACCGCCGCGACGAACACCGCAGACGCCGCCGCGAAGAACGCCGGAGGTGCCGTCGCATGAGCCTGCTCCTGCGGAACGCGCTGCTGCTCGACGTCACCACCGGCGAGTACACCGAGGCCGACCTGCGCTGCGCGGAGGGCCGCGTCGCCGAGACCGGGCACGGGCTCCGGGCCCCCGAGGGCACCCGGGTGGTCGACCTCGCGGGCGCGCATGTCGTACCCGGGCTGATCGACGCGCACGTCCACGTGACCGCCTCCACCGCGAACCTCGGCTCCCTGCGCTCCATGTCCCCCTCGTACGTCGCCGCTCACAGCGCCCGCACCATGGGCGACATGCTGGAGCGGGGCTTCACCACGGTCCGCGACGCCTCCGGCGCGGACTTCGGGCTGGCCGACGCGCAGGCGGAGGGCCTCATCAGGGGCCCGCGCCTGCTGTTCTGCGGCAAGGGGCTGAGCCAGACCGGCGGCCACGCCGACTTCCGTGGCCGGGGCGAGCACCTGAACGACGACCACCCGTGCTGCGCGGGCGTGGGCCGGGTGGTGGACGGCGTGGACGCGGTACGCGCCGCCGCCCGCGACGAGCTGCGCAAGGGCGCGCACCACATCAAGCTGATGGCCTCCGGCGGTGTGGCGTCCCCGACCGACCGCATCGACTCGACCCAGTTCTCCATGGACGAGCTGCGCGCGGCCGTCGAGGAGGCCGAGGCCGCCAACCGGTACGTCGCCGCCCACGCCTACACCGCCCGCGCCGTCAACCGGGCTCTGGAGGCCGGGGTGCGCTCCATCGAGCACGGCAACCTGATCGACGACACCAGTGTCGAGCTGTTCCTGCGGCACGAGGCGTACCTGGTGCCGACGCTGGTGACGTACTGGGCGCTCCAGGCGGAAGGCCGCGAGTTCGGGCTGTCCGAGCAGAGCTGGCGCAAGGTGGACGAGGTGCTCGAAGCGGGTCTGGTCGCGCTGGAGCGGGCCGCTCGGGGCGGCGTGCGGCTGGCGTACGGGACGGACCTGCTCGGTGGCATGCACCGGCACCAGAACCAGGAGTTCCGCCTCCGGGCCGAGGTGCAGCAGCCGATCGACGTGCTCAGGGCGGCCACCACGGGGGCGGCGGAGCTGGTCGGGATGGCGGGCGAGCTGGGCACCCTGGCCGTGGGCGCGCACGCCGACCTGCTGGTGCTCGACGGGAACCCACTGGAGGACATCGACGCCCTGGCCGACCCGAAACACATCCGCCACGTGGTCCAGGCCGGCGCCATCGCCTGAGCCGACCCCAGGCGCGTGCCATCGCCTGAACCGAGCCCAGCCCAGATGGATGCCATCGCCTGAGCCGACCCCAGGCGCGTGCGGACGCCGTACCGTGGGTGGGTGACCACGCTGACGCGCGCCTGCCTGGTGGTCGCCGCGGTGCTGATCCTGCTGCTCGGACTGCTGTGGGTGTTCCAGCGGCGGCTCATCTACCTGCCCGTCGGCGGCCCCGTGCCGCCGGCGGGCGAGGTGATCCCGGGGGCGCGCGACGTCTCGTTCACGACGAGCGACGGGATCAGGCTCACCGCCTGGTACGTCCCCGGCGACCACGACGTGACCGTGCTGGTCATGGGCGGCAACGCGGGCAACCGGCTGCACCGGGCTCCCCTGGCCAGGGCGCTGGCCGCGTACGGACTGCCGGTGCTGCTCATGGACTACCGCGGCTACGGCGGCAACCCGGGCAGTCCCACGGAGGAGGGCCTCCACCTCGACGCCCTGGCCGCCCGCGGCGTGATCAAGACCTCCCAGGTGATCTACTTCGGCGAGAGCCTGGGCGCCGCGGTGGCGACCGGGCTCGCTCTGGAGCACTCGCCCGACGGGCTGGTGCTCCGCTCGCCGTTCACCGACCTCGCCGCCGCCGGCCAGGTCAACTACCCCTTCATCCCGGTACGCCCCCTCCTGCGCGACCGCTTCCCCGTCGCCGAGACCATCAGCCAGGTACGCGCGCCGGTCGTCGTCGTGTACGGCACCGCCGACACCATCGTCCCCCCGCGCCTGAGCCGTACCGTCGCGGAGGCCGCGGACGCGACGACCGTGGAGGTGCCAGGAGCAGGGCACAATGATCTCGTCCTGTTGAACGGCAGGGAGTTGGTCGGCGCGGTGGCGGAGCTGGCCGAGCGGGTCCGCAGGGCGCGCTGACCTCGCGTGAACGTTAACATGATGGGTTGTGGTGCGGCCTCCGCACATGGCCCTGGCCTGCGGATTCGGCCTGCGCGGTGGAGTTGCTAACGTTCTCAACAGGGGCTCAACAGGGCCTCAGCGGGGAGGAAGACCAGGTGGCACGTGCCCGGCGGAAGACACGCCCGGCGGTGATCGGCGACGTCGCGCAGCTCGCGGGGGTGTCCAACCAGACCGTGTCACGGGTGCTCAACGACCACCCCAACGTGCGCCCCGACACCAGGGAGCGCGTGCTGGAGGCCATCCGGCAGCTCAACTACCGCCCCAACCTCATGGCCAGGGGTCTGGTACGCCAGCGCTCCCACATGATCGGCGTGGTCAGCTTCGACACGGTGTTGTTCGGGCCCGCCTCGACGCTGCTGGGCATCGGCCGGGCCGCCCGCGACGACGGCTACGGCGTCACGATCGTCACCCCGGAGAGCGGCGACCGCTCCAGCATCGTGGACGCCATGTCCACGATCGCCGGGCAGGCCGTGGCCGGTGTGATCATCGTCTTCCCGTCCCGTGCGGCCTCCACGACGGCGCTGCTCAGCATGCCGGAGGGGGTGCCCGCGGTGACCGTGGAGGCGGCCGACGACATCGTGGCCGGCGTGCACATCGACCAGGCGGCGGGCGCCAGGATGGCCGTCGAGCACCTGCTCTACCTGGGCCACGAGACCGTCTGGCACGTCTCGGGCCCGCGCGACCGGCTGGACGCGCAGGCCAGGATCGACGGCTGGCGGGCCACACTGGACGCGGCGGGCCGCGCCGCGCCGCCGCTGGTCGTGGGCGACTGGGGCGCGGAGTCGGGCTACCAGGCCGGGCTTGAGCTGGCCGAGCGCCCTGGGGTGAGCGCGGTCTTCGCCGCCAACGACCACATGGCGCTGGGGCTGCTGCGGGCCTTCCACGAGCGTGGGATCCGGGTGCCCGAGGACGTGAGCGTCATCGGCTTCGACGACATCCCGGAGGCCGGTTACCTCATCCCGCCGCTGACGACCGTGCGGCCGGACCACGAGGAGGTGGGGCGCCGGGCGGTGGCCTCGCTGCTCGCGCTCGTGGACGGGCCGGGCACGGCGGAGCGTGAGTGGGTGATCCCAACCCTCATCAGGCGCAACAGCACCGCCGCCCCACCGGCCACCGGCTGAGATCCCTCCTCGAACGCGGCGAGGCCCGTGCATAAGTTGAAGCTTGTCCCCGACGGCATCGCGGCGGGCCGCACACCGCCGTAAGCTCCGCTGGTGACCCCGTTACGTGTCGTTGCCGCGTGCGTCGCGGCTGTGGGTGTGCTCGCCGCCGCGATCGTCCTGCTCACCAGGGACGACGGCGCGCCGCGGGCCAGGGAGCGCCTGGTGGCCGCGCCCGCGCAGGTGCGCCCGAGCGTGCTCGTCGACGCCAACGGCGCGGTGCTGGAGCAGTTCTCCGGCGACTGCGGCGCCAGCCGGCTCCCCTACCTGTGCGAGCGCGTACGCGCGGAGCTGCTTGCGAGCAACGCCGGCCTGCTGAAGGGCACCGGCCTGACGATCAGGACGGCGATCGACCCGCGTACGCAGGAGGCCGCCCAGCGGGGCATCGACTCCCACGTCGGCCGCGACGACGAGCACGTGGCCGCCCAGGCGATGATCGTGCCCGGCACCGGCGAGATCAGGGCGCTGGCCACCAGCCACGGCAACGCGCCCGGCCTCATGCAGGGCAGCACGGCGATGGTGTACACGCTGGCCGCCGCCCTGGAGAACGGCCTGCGCTACGCCGACGGTCTCCCTCACAGCCGCGAGTACCGGGCGCCGAAGTACAGCTCGTTCAAGAACTGCAGGGGCGAGAACATCGGCGACCCCACGCACTCCGTCGTCAACGACACGAACGCCCCGGGTGACTTCACCACCCTGGAGACGGGCACGCGGGCCACCGACAACGCGTTCTTCCTCAAGCTGACCGAGCGGGTCGGCCTCTGCCAGAGCGTGGAGATGGCCCGCCGGCTCGGGCTGAGCCGGGCCGACGGCATGCCGCTGCAGGAGTACGAGACGTTCGCGCTGGGGATCAACGAGGTTGACCCGATCGCGCTGGCCGGCACGTACGCCACGCTCGCCGCCCACGGCAAGCGCTGCGCTCCGAGGGTGGTCACAGAGGTCCGGGGCGAGGGGGGCTTCGCGCGCACGTTCCCGGCGCGGTGCGAGCAGGCGCTGGAGGCGCCGGTCGCCGACGCGGTGACCGGCGTGCTGACGGGCGCACTGGCCAGGAGCCCGCTCAAGGGCCTCGGCCGGGACGCGGCGGGCATGACGGGCAACGTCGACAACGACACCTCAGCCTCGTACGCCGGTTACACCCCTGACCTGGCCTCGGCCGTCACCCTCGGCCACCCGGACGACGTCCGCAAGCACCGGCTGGCCGACGTCAGCCTCGGCGGCAAGCGATACCCGACCGTCTCCGGCACTACCGTCCCCGGCCCCATCTGGAAGGATTCGATGCGGGCGGCGCTGGACGGAACGGCGGAGACGCCCTTCACCGCGCCCGACACCGCCAGGTTCGGCGGCTGCCGCGACGCCTGCGCCAACTGAATGCGCCAACCGAATGTGCCAACCGACCGGCAGCCGGTTCCCCCTCTGGGAAGGCGAGGCACCGACGATGAGACCTGTGGACCGCGCCGAGTACCTCGGCTACACCCCTGACGTCGAGAGCGGCCGGCTCATCGAGCACGGCCTGCCGAAGGAGCTGCCGGAGACGCTCGGGGGGCGGCACCGGTTCACCCCGCTCTCCCTGTACGTCGGAGAGCGGCTCGCCGCCACGGCCTTCGCCCGGCTCGACGACGTCGGGGAGTTCTGGGTCGACGTCTGGCTGCTCTCGCCGAAGCGCGGCGGGCGCTGGAACCTGCGGGCCGGCATCACCTCCGCCGGCGGCGCCGACGAGGACGTGCTGGGCCCGCGCCCTGAGGCCGCCCTGCTCAACGGGCGCGCGCTGGCCGGGGAGAGGTCCCGGTTCAACGCCAGCCCCGTGCCGTGGTTGCGGCGGCCGTACAAATGGGTGAACTTCGGCATCGTACGGCTGTCGGCCGAGGTGGGGACGGTACGGATCGCGGAGCGGGAGATCGCGGTCCCGGAGCACGGCCTGCAGGCGGTCGCCTGGCGGGCCAGGCGCGGCGGCATCGAGGCGGACCTGCTCGACCACAAGGGCGAACGCCTGTCGGCCCTGACGCTGCGTTAGCTCTCCAGGAAGGGCTTCAGCTCGGCCACCGCGTGGTCGCGGTGCACGTTGAGCGTGGCCACGGCCTCGTCGGCGGACCTGCGGCGCAGGGCGTCGAGGGTGGCGCGGTGCTCCTTGACCACGCGGTCCCGGTTGCCCGCGTCGCCGTAGTACATCGACCGGTAGGCGTCGGTCGCGTCCCAGAGCGTCCTGATCAGCCGGGCCAGGCGGGGCATCCCGGCGCAGTCGAACAACGTCATGTGGAACACCCGGTTGGCGGTGGCCATGGCCAGCACGTCGCCCGCTCCGGCGGCCCGCTCCACGTCGTCCTGGGCCGCCTCCAGCCGCCCGAGGTCGGCGTCGGTGAGGAGGGGCACGGCCCGGCGCACGGCCTCCTCCTCCAGCAGATGCCTGATGCGGTAGACCTCGCGCAGGTCGTCGAGGGAGAGCGTCTCCACGAAATAGCCCCGGTGGGCCTCGTAGGTGACCAGGCCCTCGCCCTGCAACGTCTTGAGCGCCTCACGCAGGGGGACGCGGCTGACCTGAAGCTCCTCGGCCAGCGCGTCCTGCCGGATGGGGGCGCCGGGCCGCAGCCGGCCGGTGGTGATGGCGCGGCGCAGCTCGGCCAGCACGAACTGCTGGGCCGTGGGGGGCCTGCGTCGTGCCTCGTCCGGACTCACGGCCCCAATATCTCACGAACCCACGCCTCGTCCTGCCCGAGCGCCGGTGGCGGGCGGCGGTAGGAGGGCGGGGTGGCGCTCATGCGCAGCGGGTTCGCGACCTGGCCGACGCCGTCGAGGTCGACGGCGGGCTCCAGGCCCAGGTCCTCGGCGAGGGCGAACGCGGCGGCCAGGTCGTTGATCGGGCCGCACGGCACTCCCGCGGCGGTGAGCCGGTCGAACCACTCGTCGGCGGTGCGCTTGGCGAGGGCCGCGGTCAGGTCCGCGACCAGGCCCTCCCTGGCGGCCACGCGCTCGGCGTTGGTGGCGTAGCGGGGGTCCTCGGCGAGGTCCTGCCGGTCCAGGGCGTGGCAGAGGGCGCGGAACTGGCGGTCGTTCCCGGCCGCGATCACGATCGGCCGGTCGGCGGCCTGGAACACCTCGTACGGGACGATGCTCGGATGCCTGTTGCCCATCGCGCGCGGCACGACCCCGGCGGCGGCGTAGGCGGAGGAGTGGTTGCTGAGCGCCGACAGCAGCGACGACAGGAGAGAGACCTCCACCCGCTGCCCGACACCGGCGAGAGGCTGCCCGGCGACGGACGCCTCCGCACCGGCAGCGGGCTGCCCGGCGGCGGGCGCTCGCGCGCCAGCAGCGGGCTGCGCGGCGGCGGGCGCTCCCGCGCCGTCGACATGACCGCCCTGGCCGGTCTGGTCGCGGTGGCGCAGGGCCGCCATGATGCCCAGCGCCGCGTGCAGCCCGGTGATCACGTCCACCAGCGCCACGCCCGCCTTCGTCCCCGGCCCGTCCGGCTCGCCGGTGACGCTCATCAGCCCGCCGACGGCCTGGATGATCAGGTCATACCCCGGCAGCCCCGCCCCGGCCCCCGACCCGAACCCGGTGATCGAGCAGTACACCAGCCCGGGGTTGAGCTCACGCAACTCCTCGTAGCCGAGCCCGAGCCGCTCCATCGTCCCCGGCCTGAAGTTCTCCACGAGCACGTCCGCCCGCGCCGCCAGCGCCCGCGCGACCTCCACGTCCTCCCGCAGGTCCAGGGCGATCGAGCGCTTGTTCCTGTTGACCCCGAGGAAGTACGTGGCCTCGCCCCCGGCGTACGGCGGCCCCCAGGCGCGGGTGTCGTCCCCGACGCCGGGCCGCTCGACCTTGACCACCTCCGCCCCGAGGTCGGCCAGCAACATCGTGCAGTACGGCCCGGCCAGCACCCTGCTGAAGTCCGCCACCAGCAGCCCCGACAGAGCGCTCATGCCGGCGAGCCCAGGTAGACGGTCACCGTCCGGGTGTAGAACTCCCTGGCCGCCCGTCCCTGCTCCTTGGGCCCGTACCCGCTCTGCTTGGCCCCGCCGAACGGCACGTACGGGAACGTCCCCGCCGACTCCGAGTTGACGTGCAGCACCCCCACCTCCAGCCGCTCGACCGCCTGCAACGCCACCCCGAGGTCCCGGGTGAAGATGGCGGCCGACAACCCGTGGTCGCTGAGGTTGGCGAGCCCGAGCGCCTCCTCCGCACTGGCCGCCCGCACGGCGCCGACCACGGGCCCGAACAACTCGGTACGCCAGAAGTCCACCCCCGTCCCCGGCAGGTCCAGCACGGTCGGCGGCACGAACCAGCCCTCACGCTCCAGCGAGGAGGCTCCCGCCAGCGGTTTGGCCCCCTCCACCACGGCCCGCGTCACCCCGGCCGACACCCGCTCGCGCGCGGCCGAGCTCACCAGGGGGCCCATCTCCACGCCCGTGTCCAGCGGGTCGCCGACGACGAGCCGGCCGGCCAGCTCCGCGACCCGCCCCAGCAGCTCGTCGGCCACCTGGTCGGCCACGATGAGCCGGGAGGTGGCCGTGCACTTCTGCCCGGTCGAGCGGAACGCCCCGAGGACCACCTGCTCGGCCGCGTGGTCGAGGTCGGCGTCGGCGAGCACGACGGAGGCGTTCTTGCCGCCCATCTCGGTCTGCACCGGCTTGCCCAGCTCGCCGCAGCGCGCGATGACGGCCCGCCCGACGGCCGTGGAGCCGGTGAACGACACCGCGTCCACGCCGGGGTGGTCGACGATGGCCGAGCCCGCGTCGGCCTCGCCGTACACGAGGTTGAGCACCCCGTCCGGCAGGCCCGCCGACGTCAGCGCCCAGGCCAGCCGGTAGGCCAGCAGCGGCACCAGCGACGACGGCTTCCACACCACGGTGTTGCCGTAGGTCAGCGCCGGGGCGATCTTCCAGGCCGGGATGATGATCGGGAAGTTGAACGGCGTGATCAGCCCGGCGACGCCGATGGGCTTGCGGACGACGAGCACCTTCTCGCCGGGGCGTGGCGAGGCGAAGACCTCGCCGCTCTCCCGGTCGGCCTCGCTCGCGTAGTAGCGCATGATGCGGGCCGCGCCCCTGACCTCGCCGACCGCCTCGGGCAGCGTCTTGCCCTCCTCGCGGGCCAGCTCGGCGCCCCACTCCTCGGCGTTGGCGTCGATCAGGGCGGCGGCGGCGTTGAGCACGGCGGCGCGGTCGTGGTGCGGGGTGGCGGCCCAGCCGGGAGCGGCCGAGCGGGCCGCGTCGACGGCCCGCTCCACTTCGGGCACGGAGGCGAACCGCCCGCGCGCCACGACCTCGGAGGGCCGTGCGGGGTTGATGTCGGCGAACTCCTCGCCCTCTCCCTCGACCCAGCGGCCACCGATGAGATTCAGAACGTCCATGGAGAAAGTACCCTAACTATGCAATATTGGATTTTCAATATTGGATCCAAAATACGGAGAGGTCATGATCGCACCCACCGCCCTGTTCTCCCTCGACACCCTGCTGACCGAGGAGGAACGCGAGATCAGGAGCACGGTCAGGCGCGTGTGCGACCGGGAGATCCGGCCGCACGTCGCGGACTGGTTCGAGGCCGGGGAACTGCCCGCGCGGGAGCTGGCCCGCACGCTCGGCTCGGTCGGCGTGCTCGGCATGCACCTCGACGGGTACGGCTGCGCCGGCATGGGCGCGCTCTCGTACGGGCTGGCCTGCCTGGAGCTGGAGGCCGCGGACTCCGGGCTGCGCAGCCTGGTGTCGGTGCAGGGCTCCCTCGCGATGTACGCCATCTGGAAGTACGGCAGCGAGGAGCAGAAGCAGGAGTGGCTGCCCCCGATGGCGGCCGGCGAGCGCATCGGCTGCTTCGGCCTGACCGAGCCCGACTTCGGCTCCGACCCCGGCGGCATGCGCGCCACGGCCAAGCGCGAGGGCGGCGACTGGGTGCTGAACGGCACCAAGATGTGGATCACCAACGGCTCGGTGTCGGACGTGGCGGTGGTCTGGGCGCGTACGGACGAGGGCGTGCGGGGCTTCCTGGTCCCGGCGGGCACCCCGGGCTTCACGGTCAACGACGTCAAGCACAAGATCTCGCTGCGCGCGAGCGTGACCAGCGAGCTGGTGCTCGACGGGGTACGCCTGCCCGCCGACGCCATGCTGCCCGGCGCCAGGGGCCTGTCCGGGCCGCTCGGCTGCCTGAACGAGGCCAGGTTCGGGATCGTGTTCGGGGCGATGGGGGCGGCGCTGGACTGCCTGGAGACGACCATCGCCTACACCGGCGACCGGGAGGTGTTCGCCAAGCCGCTGGCGTCGTACCAGCTCACCCAGGAGAAGCTCGCGGACATGACGCTGGAGCTGGGCAAGGGCCTGCTGCTGGCCGTGCACCTGGGCCGGCTGAAGGAGGCCGGCACGCTCACCCCCGAGCAGGTGAGCGTCGGCAAGCTGAACAACGTGCGCGAGGCCCTGGAGATCGCCAGGAAGTGCCGCACACTGCTCGGCGCGAGCGGCATCACCCTCGAATACCCGGTGATCAGGCACGCGGTGAACCTCGAGTCCGTGCTGACCTACGAGGGCACGTCCGAGATTCACTCGCTGGTCATCGGCAAGGCGCTGACCGGCATCGCGGCCTTCAAATAGGGCTTCGCCCGACACTCAGAACGTCTGCCAGGTCGCCTCGGTGACCTGGCAGGGCCCGCCCTGGTGCACCCGCAGCCGCCCGGCGGGCAGGTCGAGCCCGATCGTGGCCAGGGTCTCCCAGCGCTGGTTGAGCGGCTGGGTGAGGTCGGGGTGGGCGCAGACGGGCGCGTCGACGGGCGCGTGGCCGAGCATGGCCAGCGCCCGCGCGTTCAGGTCGTCGACGCTCAGCTCCTCGACGTGGTCGCGCAGGTGGCGCAGGCGGTCGTAGGTGCCGGGCCGCTCGGTGGCGTGCCGCTCCCCCACCGCCAGGTCTTTGTCCAGGAAGTGGTTGCAGTGTTGCAGGACCCCGTCGGGGTCCGGCGCGATGACGGCCACGCCGGCCGGGGAGATCTCGATGGAGGCCGCGTCGGTGCCGGTCACGGCCGTGATGACGGTGGAGGCCGAGACGGTGGCCGAGCGGGCGATGTCGGCGGCCTGC